>NZ_JBHMCY010000035.1:0-75323 GCF_042430725.1 Streptomyces cinereospinus
TCTTCCACCGGTTCTTCTCCCACCAGCCCGACCTCAACTACGAGAACCCGGCCGTGCAGAAGGAGATCCTCTCGGCGCTGCGCTTCTGGCTGGACCTGGGCATCGACGGCTTCCGCCTGGACGCCGTGCCCTACCTCTACGCGGAGGAGGGCACCAACTGCGAAAACCTTCCGGCAACCCACGAGTTCCTGAAGCGGGTGCGCAAGGAGATCGACGCCCACTACCCGGACACGGTGCTGCTGGCGGAGGCCAACCAGTGGCCGGAGGACGTCGTCGACTACTTCGGCGACTACACCTCCGGCGGCGACGAGTGCCACATGGCCTTCCACTTCCCGGTCATGCCGCGCATCTTCATGGCCGTACGGCGCGAGTCCCGCTACCCGGTCTCGGAGATCCTGGCCAAGACCCCGGCCATCCCCTCCAGCTGCCAGTGGGGCATCTTCCTGCGCAACCACGACGAGCTGACCCTCGAAATGGTCACCGACGAAGAGCGCGACTACATGTACGCGGAGTACGCCAAGGACCCGCGGATGCGGGCCAACATCGGCATCCGCCGCCGGCTGGCGCCCCTGCTGGACAACGACCGCAACCAGATCGAGCTGTTCACCGCCCTGCTGATGTCGCTCCCCGGCAGTCCGATCCTCTACTACGGCGACGAGATCGGCATGGGCGACAACATCTGGCTCGGTGACCGCGACGCGGTGCGCACGCCGATGCAGTGGACGCCGGACCGCAACGCGGGCTTCTCGTCGTGCGACCCGGGCCGCCTGTTCCTGCCGGCCATCATGGACCCGGTCTACGGCTACCAGGTGACCAACGTCGAGGCGTCCATGGCGTCGCCCGCGTCGCTGCTGCACTGGACCCGCCGCATGATCGAGATCCGCAAGCAGAACCCCGCCTTCGGACTCGGCTCGTACACCGAACTCCAGTCCTCCAATCCGGCGGTGCTGGCGTTCCTGCGGGAGCACGGCGACGACCTCGTGCTGTGCGTGAACAACTTCTCCCGCTTCCCGCAGCCGACCGAACTCGACCTGCGCGCCTTCAGCGGCCGCCACCCGGTCGAGCTGATCGGCGGGGTGCGCTTCCCCGCCATCGGCGAACTGCCCTACCTGCTCACGCTCGCGGGGCACGGCTTCTACTGGTTCCGGCTCCGCAAGGACGCCTTCTAGAAGGTCCGGGGCGGGGCGGTTTCTCCCGTCCCGCCCGGGGCACGCATCAGTAACACCCCGTCCGCCCGCGTGAGCCGACACCGGCTGACAGCGCCCACAGGCGAACCGGAGAAGGGGAAAGGACGCACGCCATGTCGGAAGCCGTCATCCACCCCGCCACGGCCGGCCACGGCCTGCTCGCATCGCTGGACCCACTGCTGCGGGACTGGCTGCCACGACAGCGGTGGTTCGCCGGCAAGGGACGTCCGGTCACCGGGTTCTCGCCGGTGGCGATCACCGAACTGCTGCCGCCCTCCCGGCCCTCGGCCCCGGCCGAGCAGGCAGGCACCTCGGCCGGCAGGCCGGGCCTGTGGCACCTGCTCGTCCAGGTCCACCAGCCCGCCGCACCGGTCCCCGGCCCGGGCCGGCTCCCGGCCCCCGGCGACTGCTACCAGCTCCTCATAGGAGCGCGCGAGGCGCTGCCGCCCCGGCTGGCGCCCGCGCTGATCGGCCATGTGACCGAGGGCCCGCTCGCCGGCCACACGGTGTACGAGGCCCTGCACGACCCCCGGCCCGCCGAGGTGCTCCTGGAGGCGCTGCGCACCCGGGCCCGCGTCGGCGACCTGCGCTTCGAGCGCGACCCGCACCAGGAGATCCGGTCCGGCCTGGTCAGCCGCGCGGTCACCGCCGAGCAGTCCAACTCCTCCGTGATATACGGAGATACGTTCATCCTGAAGCTGCTCCGCCGTGTCGTGCCCGGCGTCAACCCCGACCTGGAGCTGCCGCTCGCGCTGGCCCGTGAGGGCTGCCCCCGCGTGCCGGCGCCGACGGCGTGGCTCGGGGCGGAGCTGGCCGGGCAGTCGTACGTCCTCGGCGTCCTCCAGCCCTACGTCCGGGGCGCCACCGACGGCTGGGAGCTGGCCCTGCGGGAGCTGGCCAAGGGCGAGGACTTCAGCGCCGAGGCGCGGGCCCTCGGCCGGGCCACCGCCGAGGTGCACATGGCGCTGGCCCGCGCCCTGCCGACCGTCACCCTCGGCCACACCCAGGTGCGCTCGATGGCCGACGGCATGATCGGGCGCCTGGACCACGCCGCCCAGGCGGTGCCGGCGCTGCGCCCGTACGTCCCCGGGCTGCGCTCCGCCTACGAGGCGCTGGCCGACCTGGCCGCCGAGGGCCAGACCTGGACCGCCCAGCGCGTCCACGGCGACCTGCACCTCGGGCAGTGCCTGCGCTCGCCGGCCGGCGAGTGGTCGCTGATCGACTTCGAGGGCGAACCGGCCCGCCCGCTCGCCGAGCGCCGGATGCCGCAGCCGGCCGCGCGGGACATCGCCGGGATGCTGCGCTCCTTCGACTACGCGGCCCACTCCGTGCGGCCGCCGGTGCCGGGCTGGGCCGAGCACTGCCGGGCCGCGTACTGCTCCGGGTACGCCGAGGCAGCCGGCCGCGACCCGCGGACCGACCCCGTGCTGCTGCGTGCCCACGAGACCGACAAGGCCGTTTACGAGGTCGTCTACGAGGCCCGGCACCGCCCCGACTGGCTCTCCGTGCCGTTGTCGGCGGTACGGCGCCTCGCCTCGACCCTACCGACCTGACCCTCCCAGGAGGCTTCGCCCGTGACCCCCCGTACCACCTCCTCCTCCAGCGGCTCCGACCCGAACACGACGGCCGGGGAGACCACGGCCGCCCCCCAGGAGAAGGCCGCCGTCCCGAAGCAGGCGACCGCGCCCGAGGGGCCCGCCGCGCCGGTGCAGGCGACGGCGGAGCAGGCGACCGCCGGGAAGACCACCGGGAAGAAGGCCGTCGCGAAGAAGGCCGTCGCGAAGAAGGCGACGGCACGGACGGCCACGGCGGCCGAGAAGGCGCCGGCCAAGAAGACGGCCCCCGAGAAGGCCGTGGCCAAGAAGACTCCGGCCAGGAAGACGACCGCGAAGAAGGCGGCCGCCGAGAAGCCCGCCACCGAGAAAGCCGTGGCCGAGAAGTCGCCCGCGAAGAAGACGACCGCCGAGAAGGCCGTGACGAAGAAGGCCGTCGCGAAGAAGGCGGCGGCGAAGACGGCCACGACGGCGCCCGCGAGGAAGACGGCGGCGAGGAAGACGGCGGCGGCCGCCCGGCAGTCGACGGCCGCCGAGGCCACCGCCCCGGGGCGGCCCGTCACCGTCACCGCCGTCTCCCCCGCCCTGGACCGGGCCGACCGCGACCGGCTGCTCGCCGGCACCCATCACGACCCGCACTCCGTCCTCGGCGCCCACCCGGCACCGGACGGCGGTGTGATCGTCCGCGTCTTCCGGCCCTACGCCCGGTCCGTCACCGTGCTGGCCGACGACCGGCGGGTGGAGCTGCACGACGACGGCGCCGGCTTCTTCTCCGGCCTGCTGCCGCTCGCCGCCGTCCCCGAGTACCGGCTCAGCGTGGCGTACGAGAGCACGATCCTGGAGACCGAGGACCCGTACCGCTTCCTGCCCACCCTCGGCGACCTCGATCTGCACCTGATCGGCGAGGGCCGGCACGAGGAGCTCTGGCGGGCCCTCGGCGCGGAGCCGATGACGCACCAGGGCGTGGCCGGTACCCGCTTCACGGTGTGGGCGCCGAACGCCCGCGGCGTGCGCCTGGCCGGCGGCTTCAACTTCTGGGACGGCACCGGCTTCCCGCTGCGCTCCCTCGGCGGCACCGGCGTGTGGGAGCTGTTCGTGCCCGGCATCGGCGAGGGCGAGCTGTACAAGTTCGAGATCACCCGCCCGGACGGTTCGAAGACCCTGCGCGCGGACCCGCTGGCCCGCCGGACCCAGGTCCCGCCGGACACCTCGTCCGTCGTGTACGCCTCGCACCACGAGTGGGGCGACGCGGCGTGGCTGGCGCGCCGGGGCGAGACGCCCGCGCACGAGGCGCCGTTCTCGGTGTACGAGGTGCACCTGCCGTCCTGGCGGCCGGGGCTCACCTACCGGCAGCTCGCCGAGGAACTGCCCCGCTACGTCAAGGACCTCGGCTTCACCCACGTCGAGCTGATGCCGGTCGCCGAGCACCCCTTCGGCGGCTCCTGGGGCTACCAGGTCACCGGTTTCTACGCGCCGACGGCCCGGCTCGGCACCCCGGACGACTTCAAGTACCTCGTCGACGCCCTGCACCAGGCGGGCATCGGCGTCCTCATGGACTGGGTGCCCGCCCACTTCCCGCGGGACGACTGGGCGCTGGCCGAGTTCGACGGGCGGCCACTGTACGAGCACGCCGACCCGCGGCGCGCCGCGCACCCCGACTGGGGGACGCTGGAGTTCGACTTCGGCCGCACGGAGGTGCGCAACTTCCTCGTCGCCAACGCCACGTACTGGTGCGAGGAGTTCCACATCGACGGGCTGCGGGTGGACGCCGTCGCCTCGATGCTCTACCTCGACTACTCGCGCGAGCCGGGCCAGTGGACGCCGAACGAGCACGGCGGCCGGGAGAACCTGGACGCGGTGGCGTTCCTCCAGGAGATGAACGCCACCGTCTACCGGCGCAACCCCGGCGTGGTGACCGTCGCCGAGGAGTCCACCGCCTGGGACGGCGTCACCCGGGCCACCCACCACAAGGGCCCGAGCGGCTTCGGCGGCCTCGGCTTCGGCCTGAAGTGGAACATGGGGTGGATGCACGACTCGCTCCAGTACATGAGCAAGGAGCCGGTCCACCGCAAGTACCACCACCACGAGATGACGTTCTCGATGGTGTACGCGTACAGCGAGAACTACGTGCTGCCGATCTCCCACGACGAGGTGGTGCACGGCAAGCGGTCGCTGGTGTCGAAGATGCCGGGCGACTGGTGGCAGCAGCGCGCCGACCACCGCGCCTACCTGGGCTTCATGTGGGCCCACCCGGGCAAGCAGCTGCTGTTCATGGGACAGGAGTTCGCGCAGGGCGCGGAGTGGTCGGAGGCGACCGGCCCCGACTGGTGGCTGCTCGACCCGGAGTACGGCGCCGCGGCCGACCACCGGGGCGTGCGCGACCTGGTCCGCGACCTCAACACCGTCTACCGCCACACCCCCGCCCTGTGGCAGCGCGACACCCATCCCGAGGGCTTCCAGTGGATCGCCGGGGACGCCGCCGAGGACAACGTCCTGGCCTTCCTGCGCCACGACGCGACGGGCGGCCCGCTCCTCGCGATCAGCAACTTCTCGCCGGTGGTCCGCCACGACTACCGCGTCGGCGTGCCCGACGACATCCCGGCCTGGCACGAGGCCCTCAACACGGACGGGGCCCGCTACGGCGGCAGCGACGTGACGAACCCCGACCCGGTCAAGCCGGAGGCCCTGCCCTGGCACGGCCGCCCGGCCAGCATCCGCCTGACCCTGCCCCCACTGGCGACGGTCTGGCTGAAGCCGTCGTAGCCGGCCGGGCCGGCCGCCTCACTCCCCGTCCGGCCGGGCCGGGGCGGCCAGCCCCGGCGGCAGCGGACCCGTGTGCAGCACGCCCAGCCGCTGGGTCGCGCGGGTCAGGGCGACGTACAGGTCGCTCGTGCCGTACCGGCCCGGCTCGACGACGAGCACCGAGTCGAACTCCAGGCCCTTGGCCTGACGCGGGTCCAGCAGGACGACGGTCCGCGTCAGGTCGGGCTCGGCGCCCGCGGTCACGCCGTCCAGCCGGGCGGCGAGACGCCGGTGCAGGTCGCGCGGGGCGATGACGGCCAGCCGGCCCTCGGCCGGGGTGAGTTCCCGCACCGCCTCGGCGACCGCGCCGGGCAGGTCGCCGGTGGCGCGGATCCAGGGGCGTACGCCGGTGGACCGTACCGAGCTCGGCGGCGCGAAGTGCGGGTCCCGGGCGCGCACGACGGCCGCCGCGAGGTCCATGATCTCGGCGGGCGTGCGGTAGTTGACGCCCAGGCGGGTGTGCTCCCAGCGGTCCTCGACGTAGGGCGCGAGGATCTCCGCCCAGGACCCGACCCCGGCCGCCTCCGCCGTCTGGGCCGGGTCACCGACCAGCGTCATCGACCGCGTCGGGCTGCGCCGCATCAGCAGCCGCCACGCCATCGGCGACAGCTCCTGCGCCTCGTCGACGATGATGTGCCCGAACGCCCAGGTGCGGTCGGCCGCCGCCCGCTCCGCGGCGCTGCGGTGGTCGTCCTCCTCGTGCCGCTCGGCGAACCGCTCGGCGTCGATGATGTCGTGCGCGGACAGCACCTCCGAGGCCTCGGGGTCGCTGTCCTCCTTGTCCTCGAACTCGTACGTCCGGGAGGCGAACGAGACGTCCAGCACGCCCTGGGCGTACGAAACCTGCCGCTCCCGCTCGCGTTCCGCGCGGGCGCGCGCCACCCGGTCGTCCTCGCCGAGCAGCTCGGCCGCCTCGTCGAGCAGCGGTACGTCCGCCACGGTCCACGCCCGCGTCACCGGCCGCCGGATCGCGGCGGCGTCGGCGTCGCCGACGTACCCCTCGGGCCCGGCGAGGAAGTCGGCGACCAGCCCCTGCGGGGTGAGGACCGGCCACAGCCGGTCGATGGCGGACCACACCTCGGGGTTCTCGGCGAGTTCGTCGCGGATCTGGGTGATGTCGCCGGCGTCCAGGAGGCTGGAGCCGTCGTAGGGGTCGGTGCCGACCCGCTCGGCGTACAGCTCGGTGAGCGTGTTGAGGATGTGCCCCTCGAAGTACTCCCGGGCGGCGTTGTGCGGCAGCTTCGCGGCACGCGTCCGCTCCCGGGCGACGCCGGCCAGGCCGTCGTCGAGCATCAGGATCTCGCGGTCGTGCTCGATGGCGATCACCGGGTCGGGCAGCGCCTGCCGGTCCCGTACGACGGCGGCGAGCACGTCGGCCATCTCGGCGCGGCCCTTGACCGCGGCGGCCTCCGGGGTGTCGGCCGCCGTGGCCCGCACACCGGGGAAGAGTTCGCCGACGGTGGCCAGCAGCACGCCCGTCTCGCCCAGCGAGGGCAGCACCTCGCCGATGTAGCCGAGGAAGGCGGGGTTGGGGCCGACGATGAGCACGGCCCGACGGGCGAGCAGTTCCCGGTGCTCGTAGAGCAGGTAGGCCGCCCGGTGCAGGGCGACCGCCGTCTTGCCGGTGCCGGGTCCGCCCTCGACGACCAGGACGCCGCGGTGCGGGGCGCGGATGATCTCGTCCTGCTCGGCCTGGATGGTCCGCACGATGTCGGCCATCCGGCCGGTGCGGGCGGAGTTCAGCGCGGCGAGCAGCACGGCGTCCCCGTTGGGGTCCTCGTAGCCGGTCCGGGTGGCGTCGCCGACGTCGAGGAACTCGTCGTGCAGGGCGGTGACCCGGCGGCCGTCGGTGGAGATGTGCCGGCGGCGGCCGAGGCCCATCGGGGTGTGCCCGGTGGCCAGGTAGAAGGGGCGGGCGACCTCGGCCCGCCAGTCGATCAGGATCGGCGTGCGCTCGGTGTCGTCGGCGCGCAGCCCGATCCGGCCGATGTGGTGGGCGGTGCCGGAGGTGAGGTCGATCCGGCCGAAGCAGAGCGAGCCGTCCACCGCGTTCAGCGCGGCGAGCAGCCCCGACCGCTCGGCGACCAGGATGTCCCGCTCCAGGCGGGCCTGCATCGGCTTGTCGCCCTGGGCGAGCGCGTCCGTGACGGAGGCCTCGGCGTCACCGCGCAGCACGTCGACGCGCGCGTACAGGTCGTCGATGAATTCCTGCTCGCGGCGCATTTCGTCGTCTGGAATTCCGCTGTTTGACAATTCCGCTCCCGCCCGGATATACTGTGGTCACTGAACTTCTTCGCGATTCGTTCATTCTAAGTCGCGAACCATCGAATATACGCAGAGAAATCCCCCGAGCGCAATTGCTCGGGGGATTTCTTCGTGTCCGGGCTCACAGCAGGTCGGAGATCTCCTCCAGGAGCCGCCGCTTGGCCCGTGCCCCCACCATGGACCTCACCGGCTCACCACCGCGGAAGACCATGAAGGTCGGCATGGACAGCACCTTGTAGGCGTGGGTGGTCCGCGGATTGCGGTCCACGTCCAGCTGCACCACCTTCAGCCGCTCCCCCTCCTCCGCCGCCAGCGCCCGCAGCACCGGCGCCATCTGGCGGCACGGCGGGCACCAGTCGGCGGTGAACTCCACCAGCACCGGCAGCCCGGCCCCGATCACCTCCGCAGCGAAATCCGCGTCCGTCACCTCGGCCACACCGGCCGCTCCACCCGCCACTGCTTCCGTCGTCACTGGTTCCCTCCCAGTTCGCACCCCGGTGCCAAACCGCCCGGAACCGCCGCCTCGGCGGCCAGCCGGTCGCGCGCCCGCTCCGCCCGCGCCAGCTGCGCGCCCACCGTCGCCCGCACCGCCCGCAACTCGCCGATCAGCGCGTCGAGCTCGGCCAGCTTGCGCCGGTAGACCGCGAGCGAGGCCGGGCACGAGTCGCCCTCCGGGTGCCCGGCCCGCAGGCACTCCACGAAGGGGCGCGTCTCCTCCAGGTCGAACCCGAAGTCCCGCAGCGTCCTGATCTGCCGCAGCAGCTTCAGGTCCCGCTCGTCGTAGTCCCGATGGCCGTGCGCGTCCCGCCGCGCGGGCAGCAGCCCGCGCTTTTCGTAGTAGCGCAGCGTCCGCGTGGTGGTCCCGGCCCGTTCGGCCAGCTCGCCGATTCGCATGCGGACGAACGTACGCCTTGACGTCGGCGTCAGGGCAAGGCCCGGGCGGGCGCGCGGAGAGGGGTACGGACGAGCCCGGGCGGCCGAGCGAGGGGGGATCGTCTCAGCCGCCCGGGCGTGGGGGTGGTACCCGGCGGAACCCGGGCGGCCGAGCGAGGAGGGGTCGTCTCAGCCGCCCGGGCGTGGGGGGTGGTTTCCGGCGGATCAGGCCTTGGCCAGTTCCTTCTCGCCGTCCTGCGCGCCGCCGGCGCGCGGGTCGGGCACCTCGGTGTCGCCGGCCGGTGCGGCGGCGCCGCCGTGGCCGTCGTCGAGCAGGGTCTTCTCGTCGAACGGCAGCCGGCCCGCGAGCACCTCGCCCACCCGCTCCTTGTCGATCTCCTTGGTCCAGGTGCCGATCAGGACGGTGGCGACGGCGTTGCCCGCGAAGTTGGTCAGGGCGCGGGCCTCGCTCATGAAGCGGTCGATGCCGACGATGAGGCCGATGCCGTCCACCAGGGCGGGCTTGTGGGACTGCAGGCCGCCCGCGAGGGTGGCGAGGCCCGCTCCCGTGACCCCGGCGGCGCCCTTGGAGGCGACCAGCAGGAAGAGCAGCAGCGGGATCTGCTCGCCGACGCCCATCGGCGTGCCCATGGCGTCGGCGATGAACAGGGACGCCATGGTCATGTAGATCATGGTGCCGTCGAGGTTGAAGGAGTAGCCGGTCGGGACGGTGATGCCGACCACCGGCTTGCTGACGCCCAGGTGCTCCATCTTGGCGATGAGCCGCGGCAGCGCGGACTCCGAGGAGGAGGTGGACAGGATCAGCAGGAACTCGCGGCCCAGGTACCTGAAGAGGGTGAGGAGGTTCAGGCCGGAGACGATCCGCAGCAGCGTGCCGAGCACGACGAGGACGAACAGCAGGCAGGTGACGTAGAAGCCGAGCATCAGCACGGCCAGGCTCTTGAGCGCGTCCAGCCCGGCGGAACCGGTGACGGCGGCGATGGCGCCGAAGGCGCCGACCGGGGCGGCCCACATGATCATCGCGAGGATGCGGAAGACCAGCCGCTGGATGTGCTCGATGCCGCGCAGGACCGGCTGCCCGGCCGGCCCCATGGCCTGGAGTGCGAACCCGGCGAGCAGCGCGACGAGCAGGGTCTGGAGCACCTCGCCCTCGGTGAAGGCGGAGACGATGGTGGCCGGGATGACGCCGAGCAGGAAATCGGTGGTGCTCTTGGCCTCCGCGTCCACCTGCGCCTGGCCGGTCTCGCGGACGGCGTCGGTGACGGCGAGGCCGGTGCCCGGGTCGAGGACGTTGCCGACGACCAGGCCGATGGCGAGCGCCACCAGGGACATCACCAGGAAGTAGACCAGCGCGATACCGCCGACGGCGCCGACCTTCGCGGCCTTGCGGACGGAACCGATGCCGAGCACGATCGTGCAGAAGATGATCGGCGAGATCATCATCTTGATCAGGTTCACGAAGCCGGTGCCTACGGGCTTCAGCTCGACGGCGAAGTCCGGCGCGGCCAGGCCCACGGCGATGCCGAGCGCGACCGCGACGATCACCGCGATGTAGAGATAGTGGGTGCGGTCCCGCTTCGCGGGGGGTACGGCAGGTGCCGTGTCGGCTGCGCTGGTCACGACTGCCCTCCTTGACGTCATCGGTATCACCGGCGTGCGGCTCACGTCCGGGGGAACGGTCCGGGGCCCGGCCCGCGGATCCGGGGAATGCCGTGACTATCTCCCGAGCTGTGAGGGCGGTCACCCTTCCGTTCATTGAGTTCACGCCTGACGCGCGAGGCAGACTGACGGCATGCGCATCCCGGTCCCGAGACCCCGCAGCCTGGCCGGCCAGCTGTTCGCCGTGCAGGCCGTGCTGATCGCGGTGCTCGTCGCCGGCTACGCGCTGTTCACCTACGTCAGCGACCGCAGCCAGGCCCAGGACGCGGCCGGCCGCCAGGCGATGGCCGTGGCCCGCGCGATCGCCGACTCCCCGTCCGTGCGCGCGGCGATCCGCACCTCCGAGCCCTCGGCCGCCCTCCAGCCGTACGCGCTGAGCGTCATGCGCGACACCGACGTCGACTTCGTCACGATCATGGATCCGCGGGGCATCCGCTGGACCCACCCCGACCCGGCCCGGATCGGCGGCCGCTTCCTGGGCCACATCGAGCCCGCGCTGCGGGGCGAGTCCTTCACCGAGACCTACACCGGCACCCTCGGCCCGTCCGTCCGCGCGGTCACCCCGGTCCACGACGGACCGCGCACCGTCGGCCTGGTCAGCGCCGGCATCCGGGTCGAGACGATCAGCGAGCGGGCCCGGGACCAGCTCACCGCCCTGATCGGCGCCGCCGGCGGCGCCCTGGTCCTGGGCGCGGCCGGCACCTACGTCGTCAACGCCCGGCTGCGCCGCCACACCCACGGCATGAACGCGGCCGAGCTGAGCCGGATGCACGACTACCACCAGGCCGCCCTGCACGCCGTCCGCGAGGGGCTGCTGATGCTCGACGGCCGGTACCGGGTGGCGCTGATCAACGACGGCGGCCGGGAGCTGCTCGGGGTGAGCGGCGACGTCGTCGGCCGCCCGGTGGCCGACCTGGACCTGCCGGCCCCGCTGACCGGGGCGCTGCTGGCGTCGGAGCCCCGGGTGGACGAGGTGCACCTGACGGCGGACCGGGTGCTGGCGGTCAACACGTCACCGGTGTCGGGCGGGGAGCGGCAAGGGACGGTCGTCACCCTGCGGGACATGACGGAACTGCAGGCGCTGATGGGCGAACTGGACTCGGAACGGGGCTTCACGCAGGCGCTGCGGTCGCAGGCGCACGAGGCGGCCAACCGGCTGCACACGGTGGTCTCGCTGATCGAACTGGGCCGGGCGGAGGAGGCCGTCGGCTTCGCCACGGCGGAGCTGGAACTGGCCCAGGCGCTCACCGACCAGGTCGTCGCGGCGGTGGGCGAGCCCGTCCTGGCGGCGCTGCTGCTCGGCAAGACGGCGCAGGCCAACGAGCGGGGCGTGGAGCTGGTGGTGTCGCGGGACAGCCGCCTGGACGACGGCCTGCTGCCGCCCTCGCTGCCGGCCCGGGACCTGGTGACCATCCTGGGCAACCTGATCGACAACGCGGTGGACGCGGCGCAGGGCGGCGTACGGGCGCGCGTGACGGTGACGGCGTACACGCGGGGCGGCGAGCTGGTGCTGCGGGTGGCGGACACCGGCCGGGGCGTGGATCCCGGGCACGCGGAACTGGTCTTCCAGCGCGGCTTCAGCACGAAACCGTCGGGGCCGGGGGGACGGGGACTGGGGCTGGCCCTGGTACGGCAGACCGCGCACCGGCACGGGGGGACGCTGTCCGTGGCGGAGGCGCCCGGCGGCGGGGCGGAGTTCGCGGTGCGGCTGCCGCTGGCGCAGGGCATCGCACCCGGCGCCGCCCGCACGGCCGCGGGAGGCCGCGCATGACCGTGGCGGAGCCGATCCGGGTGCTGGTCGTCGAGGACGATCCCGTGGCCGCGGACGCGCACGTGAGGTACGTCGGGCGGGTGCCCGGGTTCGTCGCGGCCGGGAAGGCGCACACCGGCGCCGAGGCCCGGCGGGCGCTGGAACGCACGCCGGTGGACCTGCTGCTGCTGGATCTGCACCTGCCGGACGGGCACGGGTTGCGGCTGGCGCGGTCACTGCGGGCGGCGGGGCACCACGCGGACGTGATAGCCGTGACGTCGGCCCGGGACCTGGCGGTGGTGCGGGAGGGGGTGTCGCTGGGCGTCGTGCAGTACGTGCTGAAACCGTTCACGTTCGCGACCCTGCGCGACCGCCTGGTGCGCTACGCGGAGTTCCGGGGGGCCGCCGGGGAGGCGAGCGGGCAGGACGAGGTGGACCGGGCCCTGGCGGCGCTGCGGGCGCCGGCGCCGGCCGCCCTGCCCAAAGGGCTGAGCGCGCCGACGCTGGAGCGGGTGACCGTGACGCTGCGGGACTGCGCGGGCGGAATGACCGCGGCGCGGGTCGCCGAGGCGGTGGGCATCTCCAGGATCACCGCCCGGCGGTACCTGGAGCACCTGGTCGACGCGGGCAGGGCCGCGCGCAGTCCGCAGTACGGGACCGTGGGGCGGCCCGAGTTGCGGTACCGGTGGGTGCGGGGGCGGTAGTCAGCGCAACGGGCGGGCGTAGCTGACGACCTGCCAGCCGAGCCCCGCGATGGAGGCCGCCTCGGCGCCGGACAGGACGAGGAGCCCGGCCGACGGGTCGCCCGCGCACCAGTAGACGGCCAGCCCGGCGAGCGGGACCAGGCAGAACGCCAGCAGGTCCACGGCGCACTGGATGGTCTTGCGGGAGCGGCGGCGGGCGTCCGAGCGGTGGGCGGTCTCCCAGCCGAAGGCCTGCTGCGCCTGGGCGATCCGGGCCAGCCGGGGACCGAGGTCCTCCCGGACGTGCCTGCCGATCGCGGAGATCTTCTCGTCGTTGACCAGGTAGGTCCAGCCCAGGACGACGCAGACGGGCGGCAGCGCGAGCAGCATGTCGGGCCGTTTCGCCTGGGCGGTGGCGGCGATCACGGCGGCGACGACGGTGAGGGTGACGTAGAGGAGGTTGTCGCGGAAGCCGATCCGGGTCTTCTGCTCCTCCTTGACGGTCTGGTACTCGGCCAGCAGCAGCTGACCGACGGTGACGTCCTGCTCCGGCACTGCCTCGTCCCCCCTCGTCGGCGCCAACACCGCCCGTGCGCGGACGACTTGGAAGTACCTTAAAGGGGTGCCCGAGACTTCATCCACCGCCGTCGTCCTCACCGCCCTGCCCGAGGAGTACGACGCCGTGCGCGCCCACCTAGGCGACACCGAGGAACTCGTCCACGAAGACGGCACCCGCGTCGAGCGCGGCCGCCTCGCGGGGACGGCGTGGACGGTGGCCGTCGCCGAACTCGGCGAAGGCGCCGTCAACGCGGCCGCGCTGACCATGCAGATCGTCTCCTGGCTCCGCCCCGAGGCGCTGCTGTTCGTCGGGGTCGCGGGCGGACTCAAGGACGACGTCGAGATAGGCGACGTCGTGGTCGGCACCAAGGTGTACGCCGTCCAGGGCGGCAAGCAGACACCGTCGGGCTTCCTGGCCCGGCCGGAGGTCTGGCACGGCTCGCACCGCCTGTTGCAGGCCGCCCGGTCGGCACTGCGCGACCTGGAGGGGGTGCGGGGGCACCGCAAGCCCATCGCCTGCGGGGACGTGGTCCTGGCGGACGACAGGTCCGCCTTCGCCGAGTACATCAGGCGGACCTACAACGACGCCCACGCGATCGAGATGGAGGGATCCGGGGCGGCGCACGCGGCGCATCTCAGCGGCCGGCTGGACGCCCTCGTGATCCGCGGGATCAGCGACCGCGCCGACCCCGGCAAGCACGCGGCCGACGCCTCGGGCTCGCAGGAGCGGGCGGCCGCGCAGGCCGCGACGGTGGCGGTGGCGGTACTGCGCAAGCAGCGTCCGCGCGGGTCCGGCGACTCCCGGGAGGGTCTTCAACCGGCGCCGGCGTACGGAGGGGACCACCTCGACTTCCGCAACAGCACCTTCCACGGGCCGTTCGTCGCCAAGCGGGTCGAGCGGGACGACGGTGAGCGGTAGACCGGGCTCCGTGCACGGGCCGGTGCCGGTGGCCACGGCCGCGCTGCCGGCGGTGCCGGCCGGGTTCACCGGGCGGGAGGAGGACCTGGCCCGGCTGCTGCCGGTGCTGGACCCGGCGGCGGAGTCGGACCTGCCGGTGGTGATCTGCGCGGTGTCCGGACTGGGCGGGATCGGCAAGACCTCCCTGGCGCTGTGCGCGGCGCACCGGGCGGTGCGCGCCGGGTGGTTCCCCGGCGGGACGCTGTTCGTCGACTTCCGGGGCTACGACGACGACCCGGTGACGGCGGAGCAGGCGCTGCTCGCGCTGCTGGACGGGCTGGGGGTGCGCGGGGACCAGCTGCCGCGGACGCCGTCCGCCCAGTACGCCCTGTACCGGCGGCTGCTCGCCGAGGAGCGGCGCTCGATGCTGCTCGTGTTCGACAACGCCTCCGACCCGGCACAGCTGACGCCCCTGGTCCCCGGGACGGACCACCACCGCGTCCTGATCACCTCCCGGGACCGGCTCACCGAGCTGGACGCCCGGCTGCTGCGGCTGGACGTGCTCAAGCCGCAGGAGGCGGCCGACCTCATCGAGCGGTCCCTGCGGCTCAGCGACGAGGCCGACGACCGGGCCGCCGTGGAGCCGGAGGCCGTCGGCGAGCTGGCGCTGCTGTGCGGCCACCACCCGCTGGCGCTGCGGATCGCGGCCGGCATGCTGCGCAAGCGGTGGTACCGCTCGGTCGCCTCGCTCGTGGCGGAGCTGCGCCGGGCCGAGGACAGGACGCAGGCGCTCGGCGTACGGCCGGTGTTCGACGTGGCGTACGGCCAGCTGCCGCCGGCCCAGGCCCGGCTGCTGCGCCTGCTGTCCGTGGCACCCACGCCCGAGGTCGGCACCGAGGTGGCCGTGGCGCTGGCCGGCCGCGCCGAGGAGGAGACGCTGACCCTGCTGGAGGGGCTGGCCTCCGCCCACCTCGTGACGCCGGTGCGGGCGGGCGGGGACGTGCGGTGGCGGCTGCACGACCTGGTGCGCGCGTTCGGAGCGGGTGTCGCGGCGGAGGACGCGGAGCTGCGCGAGGAGCGGGAACGGGCGCGGGAGCGGCTGCTGGCGTGCTATCGGCGGTGGGCGGACGCGGCCGACGACCGGCTGCGGTGGCTGCCGGGGCTGCCGGAGCCGGAGCGGTTCGCGGACCGCGCCCAGGCGCTGGCGTGGCTGGACGGGGAACGGGCGGGGCTGGTCGCGGCCGTGCACTGGGCGGGCGAGCAGCGCTACGCCCGGGGCGCGGTGGCGCTCGCCGAGTGCCTGGGCGTGTACCTGCGCTGGCGCCGGTACTTCGACGACGCGATCACCGTCGCCGGGCTGGCCCAGGAGGCGGCCCACCAGGCCCGCGACACCCACGCGGAGGCCGCCGCCTGGAACAACCTCGGGCTCGCGCGGCGGCGCGCGGACCAGGCGGAGGAGGCGGTCGAGGCCCTCACCCGGGCCCGCGACCTCTGCCGGAGCACCCGGGACCGCCAGGGCGAGGCCGACGCCTGGAACAACCTGGGCAACGCCCTGCACGACCTGGGCCGGGCGGAGGACGCGATCGACGCCCACACCCGCGCCCGCGACCTGTACCGGGCCGTCAAGGACCGGCACGGCGAGGCCGACGCGTGGAACAACCTCGGCAACGCCCTGGACGGGGCCGGCCGCACGGAGGACGCGATCGACGCCCACACCCGCGCCCGCGACCTGTACCGGGAGGTCGGGGACCGGCACGGCGAGGGCACCGCGTGGGCCAACCTCGGCGGCTGCCTGGAGGAGACGGGCCGAACCGACGAGGCGATCGAGGCGTTCGGCAAGGACCTGGAGATCTGCCACGCGTTCGAGGACTGGTACGGGGCCGGCCAGACCCTCGTCAACCTGGCCCTGGTGCACGCCAGGACCCACCGCCCCGCCGAGGCCCGCACGTACTACCTCGACGCCGCCGACGCCTACGCCCGCGCCGCGGCCCCCGCCGAGGCCGCCGCGGCCCGCTCCTTCGCGGACGCGCTGACCTGATCCGGCGGTCGGGGTGGGTGGTCAGCCGGGCGGGCGGAGGCGGGAAGACCGGCCGCGGCGGCGCGTATGTTCCGCAGTCCTCAGAACACCGACTCCGCCTCGTCCATCCGGTCCTTGGGCACCGTCTTCAGCTCGGTGACCGCCTCCGCCAGCGGCACCATCACGATGTCGGTGCCCCGCAGCGCGGTCATCCGGCCGAACTCGCCGCGGTGCGCGGCCTCCACCGCGTGCCAGCCGAAGCGGGTGGCGAGCACCCGGTCGTACGCCGTCGGGGTGCCGCCGCGCTGGACGTGGCCGAGGATGACCGGCTTGGCCTCCTTGCCGAGGCGGCGCTCCAGCTCGTACGCCAGTGCCGTGCCGATGCCCTGGAAGCGCTCGTGGCCGTACTGGTCGATCGCGCCCTTGCCGTAGTCCATGGTGCCCTCGGCGGGGTGGGCGCCCTCGGCGACGCAGATGACGGCGAACTTCTTGCCGCGCGCGAACCGCTCCTCGACCATCTTCACCAGGTCGGCCGGGTCGAAGGGGCGCTCGGGCAGGCAGATGCCGTGGGCGCCGGCGGCCATGCCGGACTCCAGGGCGATCCAGCCCGCGTGGCGGCCCATGACCTCCACGACCATCACCCGCTGATGAGACTCGGCCGTGGTCTTCAGGCGGTCCATCGCCTCGGTGGCGACGCCCACCGCCGTGTCGAAGCCGAACGTCCGGTCCGTCGACGAGATGTCGTTGTCGATGGTCTTCGGCACGCCGACCACTGGCAGGCCCGCGTCGGACAGCATGCGCGCCGCCGTCAGCGTGCCCTCGCCGCCGATCGGGATGAGCGCGTCGATGCCGAACTCGTGGATCATGTCGGAGGCGTTCTCGCAGGCCTCGCGGAGCCGGTCGCGCTCCAGCCGGGAGGAGCCGAGGATGGTGCCGCCGCGGGCCAGGATGCCGCTGACCTCGTTCAGGCCGAGGGCGCGGTAGCGGCCGTCCAACAGCCCCGCGTAGCCGTCCTCGAAGCCGATGACCTCGTCGCCGTACTGGGCGACCGCTCGGTGCACGACCGACCGGATCACTGCGTTCAGGCCGGGACAGTCGCCACCTGCGGTGAGAACTCCGATACGCATCGTGCTGTGTCTCCTGCTCGCTGTGGACACCGGTGAGCCACTGCCGATTCTTTCACGTCCGGCGGACCCTCGGCATGATGACACCTTGACGGGCGCCTTATCTAGGCCGAGAGGTATTGTCAAGAGGGTTCTGCTCACCCCGGTGGGCGTTTTTTGCGGTCGCTTCCTCCCGCGACGGCGCCCGTCCCGCCACGACGCATCGACGAAACGGAGAGCACGCGTGACCCGCAGCGTGTACGTGACCGGAATCGACCGCGGCGACGGCCGCCAGGTCGTCGAGCTGGGGGTCATGGAACTCCTGACCCGGCAGGTCGACCGGGTGGGCGTCTTCCGCCCCCTCGTCCACGGCGGCCCGGACCGCCTCTTCGAGCTGCTGCGCGCCCGCTACCGGCTGGCGCAGGACCCGGCGACCGTCTACGGCATGGACTACCAGCAGGCCTCCACGCTCCAGGCCGAGCGGGGGGTGGACGAGCTGCTGTCCACGCTCGTCGACCGGTTCCACCTGGTCGCGCGGGACTACGACGTCGTCCTGGTGCTCGGCACCGACTACGCCGACACGCAGTTCCCGGACGAGCTGGCCCTCAACGCCCGGCTGGCCAACGAGTTCGGCGCGTCGGTGCTGCCGGTGGTGGGCGGACGGAAGCAGACCGCCGAGTCCGTGCTGGCCGAGACCCGCAACGCCTACCGCGCCTACGACGGGCTCGGCTGCGACGTGCTGGCCATGGTCACCAACCGGGTCGCCCGCGAGGACCGCGACGAGATCGCCGACCGGCTCGCCACCCGGCTGCCGGTGCCCTGCTACGTCCTGCCCGACGAGCCGGCCCTGTCCGCCCCGACGGTCGCGCAGATCGCCCACACCCTCGGCGCCAAGGTGCTGCTCGGCGACGACTCGGGGCTGGCGCGGGACGCCCTCGGGTTCGTCTTCGGCGGTGCCATGCTGCCGAACTTCCTGGGCGCCCTGACCCCCGGCTGCCTGGTCGTCACCCCGGGCGACCGCGCCGACCTGGTCGTCGGCTCGCTCGCCGCGCACAGTGCGGGCACCCCGCCGATAGCCGGCGTCCTGCTCACCCTGAACGAGGTGCCGAGCGACGACGTCCTCACCCTCGCCGCCCGCCTCGCCCCCGGCACGCCGGTGCTCTCGGTGTCCGGCAACAGCTTCCCCACCGCCGAGCAGCTGTTCTCCCTGGAGGGCAGGCTCAACGCCGCCACCCCGCGCAAGGCGGAGACCGCGCTCGGGCTGTTCGAGCGGCACGTGCGCACCGGCGACCTGCTCCGGCGGGTGAGCGCGCCGAGCAGCGACCGCGTGACGCCGATGATGTTCGAGCACAAGCTGCTGGAGCAGGCGCGCTCCGAGCGGCGGCGGGTGGTGCTGCCGGAGGGCACCGAGGAGCGCGTGCTGCACGCCGCGGAGGTGCTGCTGCGCCGGGGCGTGTGCGACCTGACGCTGCTCGGCCCGGTCGACCAGATCCGCAAGAAGGCCGCCGACCTCGGCCTCGACCTCGGTGAGTGCCGGCTGATCGACCCGGCCACCAGCGAGCTGCGGGACGCCTTCGCCGAGAAGTACGCCGCCCTGCGCGCCCACAAGGGCGTGACCGTGGAACTGGCGTACGACGTCGTCTCGGACGTCAACTACTTCGGCACGCTGATGGTGCAGGAGGGCCTCGCCGACGGGATGGTCTCGGGGTCCGTGCACTCCACGGCCGCCACCATCCGCCCGGCCTTCGAGATCATCAAGACCAGGCCGGAGGCGTCGATCGTGTCGTCGGTGTTCTTCATGTGCCTCGCCGACAAGGTGCTCGTCTACGGCGACTGCGCGGTCAACCCCGACCCGAACGCCGAGCAGCTCGCCGACATCGCCATCCAGTCGGCGTCCACCGCCGCCCGGTTCGGGGTGGAGCCGCGGATCGCGATGCTGTCGTACTCCACGGGCACCTCGGGCTCGGGCGCCGACGTCGACAAGGTGCGCGAGGCGACCGAGCTGGCCCGGCAGCGGCGGGCCGACCTGAAGATCGAGGGGCCGATCCAGTACGACGCCGCGGTCGAGCCGAGCGTCGCCGCGACCAAGCTGCCCGGCTCGGAGGTCGCCGGCCAGGCCAGCGTGCTGATCTTCCCCGACCTCAACACCGGCAACAACACGTACAAGGCCGTGCAGCGCTCGGCCGGCGCGATCGCCGTCGGCCCGGTGCTCCAGGGTCTGCGCAAGCCGGTCAACGACCTGTCCCGGGGCGCGCTCGTCCAGGACATCGTCAACACCGTCGCCATCACGGCGATCCAGGCCCAGTCCCCCAGCGAGAAGGCGTCCCAGCTGTGAGCCCCACCCGTGTCCTCGTCCTCAACTCCGGTTCCTCGTCGGTGAAGTACCAGCTGCTCGACATGCGCGACGGCAGCCGGCTCGCGGTGGGCCTGGTCGAGCGGATCGGCGAGGAGTCGTCCCAGCTGAAGCACACGCCCCTGGCGACCGGGGAGACCCGCGGCTTCACCGCCGCCGTTCCCGACCACGACGCCGCGCTGAAGGCGGTGGCGGCGGAGCTGGCCAAGGACGGCCTGGGCCTGGACTCGCCCGAGCTGGCCGCGATCGGCCACCGGGTGGTGCACGGCGGGAAGCACTTCACCGCCCCGACCGTCGTCGACGACACCGTCCTCGCCGAGATCGAGCGGCTGATCCCGGTCGCCCCGCTGCACAACCCGGCCAACCTGACCGGCATCCGCACGGCCCGCGCCCTGCGCCCGGACCTGCCGCAGGTCGCCGTGTTCGACACCGCCTTCCACACCACGATGCCGGAGTCGGCCGCCCGATACGCGATCGACGTGCGCACCGCCGACGAGCACCGGATCCGGCGGTACGGCTTCCACGGCACCTCGCACGCCTACGTCTCGCGGGCCACGGCCGAACTGCTGGGCAGGGCGCCCGAGGAGGTGAACGTCATCGTGCTGCACCTGGGCAACGGGGCGTCCGCCTCCGCGGTGCGCGGCGGGCGGTGCGTGGACACCTCCATGGGGCTGACGCCCTTGGAGGGACTGGTGATGGGTACGCGTTCCGGTGACATGGACCCCGCGGTCATCTTCCATTTGATGCGCGTTGGCGGAATGTCCGCCGACGAGATCGACACTCTCCTCAACAAGAAGAGTGGGCTGATCGGCCTGTGCGGTGACAACGACATGCGCGAGATCCGCCGCCGGATCGACGAGGGTGACGAAGCCGCGCAACTCGCCTTCGACATCTACGTTCACCGCCTGAAGAAGTACATCGGCGCGTATTACGCCGTGCTCGGCCGGGTGGACGCCGTCGCGTTCACCGCCGGGGTCGGCGAGAACGCGGCACCCGTGCGGGCGGCCGCCGTGGCGGGCCTGGAGGCGCTGGGCCTCACGGTCGACGGCGAGCTGAACGCCGTACGCGGTGACGCGCCGCGGCTGATCTCGCCCGCGGACGCGCGGGTGGCGGTGGCCGTGGTGCCGACCGACGAGGAGCTGGAGATTGCGACACAGACGTACGCGTTGGTAAAGGCGGCCCAGGGCCGTCCGTAAGCGGCCGTGGGGCGTCGGAGACCTCACCTGAGCGGCATCCCGCCCTTTTGTATTTTCCGCCAGACGGAATATTCCGCAGCGAAACAAACCGATAGGATCGCCCCATGCGCCGTTCGAAAATCGTCTGTACTCTCGGCCCCGCGGTCGACTCCCACGAGCAGCTCGTCGCGCTGATCGAGGCGGGGATGAACGTGGCCCGTTTCAACTTCAGCCACGGCACGCACGCCGAGCACCAGGGGCGGTACGACCGCGTCCGTGCCGCCGCCAAGGAGACCGGCCGCGCCGTCGGGGTCCTCGCCGACCTCCAGGGTCCGAAGATCCGGCTCGCGACCTTCGCCGAGGGACCGGTGGAACTGGTGCGCGGTGACGAGTTCACCATCACCACCGAGGACGTGCCCGGCGACAGGACGGTCTGCGGTACGACGTACAAGGGCCTGCCCGGCGACGTCGCGCGCGGCGACCAGGTGCTGATCAACGACGGCAACGTCGAGCTGAAGGTGCTGGACGTCGAGGGCCCGCGGGTGCGGACGATCGTCATCGAGGGCGGCGTCATCTCCGACCACAAGGGCATCAACCTGCCCGGCGCGGCGGTGAACGTCCCCGCGCTGAGCGAGAAGGACGTCGAGGACCTCCGCTTCGCCCTGCGGATGGGCTGCGACCTCGTCGCCCTCTCCTTCGTCCGGGACGCCAAGGACATCAACGACGTCCACAAGGTCATGGACGAGGAGGGCCGGCGCGTCCCGGTCATCGCCAAGGTGGAGAAGCCGCAGGCGGTGGCCAACATGGAGGACGTCGTGATGGCGTTCGACGGTGTGATGGTCGCGCGCGGCGACCTGGCCGTCGAGTACCCGCTCGAAAAGGTCCCGATGGTGCAGAAGCGCCTGATCGAGCTGTGCCGACGCAACGCCAAGCCGGTGATCGTGGCGACCCAGATGATGGAGTCGATGATCACCAACTCCCGCCCGACCCGCGCCGAGGCCTCCGACGTGGCCAACGCGATCCTGGACGGCGCGGACGCGGTCATGCTGTCGGCGGAGTCCAGCGTGGGCGCGTACCCGATCGAGACGGTCAAGACGATGTCGAAGATCGTCGCGGCGGCCGAGCAGGAGCTGCTCAGCAAGGGCCTGCAGCCGCTGGTGCCCGGCAAGAAGCCGCGCACGCAGGGCGGTTCGGTGGCCCGCGCGGCCTGCGAGATCGCCGACTTCCTCGGCGGCAAGGGCCTGGTGGCCTTCACCAAGTCCGGTGACACGGCCCGCCGCCTGTGCCGCTACCGCGCGGCCCAGCCGATCATCGCGTACACCACGGACGAGTCCACCCGGAACCAGCTGACGCTGAGCTGGGGCGTGGAGTCGCACGTCGTGCCGTTCGTGAACAGCACCGACGAGATGGTCGACCTGGTCGACCAGGAGATCGCCCAGCTCGGCCGCTTCGACCCGGGCGACATCGTGATCATCACGGCCGGTTCGCCGCCGGGCGTGCCGGGGACGACGAACATGGTCCGCGTCCACCACCTGGGCGGCACCGGCTGACCGGGCCCCACCTCGCCGACGAGGGCGCTCCCTGCGGCAGGGGGTGCCCTCGAACGCCTTCAGACGGACCGCACGCAGCTGTGGCCCGGTCCCCGCGTCGGCGGGCGACCGGGCCACGGCTTTCCTTGCGGCTCCCGGAGTGGCTCGGGGGGCGTGCTCAGTCGGTGGTGAACACGTGCATGCCGGGGATGAACAGCGTGCCGCCGAACTGTGCGGCCTGCGTGACCGCCACGTCCGTGAAGTAGATCAGCGGAATGTTCAGCGGGGGCGGGTTCTCCGGGCTGAACGTGATCGGGATCAGGCCGAAGAGATTGCCGGAGATGCTCTCGGTGTACATCACCGTGACACCGTCGGTGATCGTCGACAGGGAACCCTTGGCGGCCTGCACGTGGTAGGTCTTGCCGATCCGCCTGTCCCGCACCAGCTGATGCAGGTCACCGATGTCCGAGCCGTCCGAGATGACGTACTTCAGCACCTTCTTGGTCCTGCCGCCGGCCGTCCTCACCTCGACGATGCCCCGGTAGTCGGCGCCCTTCAGCAGCAGCGAACTGGCCTCCAGACGCCAGGGCTCGTCCGCCACGGCCAGCTCGTTGTCCACGCCGCCCTCGGCGTCCGTGGCCCTGGGACAGTCCTCGGGGTTCGTCGTGGAACTCGCGGACGGGCTCGGCGTGGCGGTGGCCCCGTCGGTCGGGCCGGCCGGCTCGGCGACCTCGTCGGCCACCTCGTCCCGGACGTCGTCGACCGCGTCGGTGACGTTTCCAGCGGCGTCCCGGACACTGCCGGACACGTCCTCGCCGCCGGAGCCGTCCGAGTCGCCGCCGGAGCCGTCCGAGTCGCCGAGGGCCCCGGATGCCTCGTCAGCGTCGGTGCCCGCGCTCGGAGACGCGGACGGAGAGGGCGTGGGGCTCGCGGACGCTTCGGCGCCGCGGCCGGTCACGCCCTCGACGACGCCGGTTATCGCGTCGACTATCGACCCGAGCACGCCCTGGTCGCTCTCGGATGCCGAAGGGACCGGCGTCGCCGGGCCGGCCTCGCCGTCCCGCTGGGCGACGGGCACCGAGGAGGAAGGGGACGGCCGGCGCGAGGCCCCGTCGTCGGAACCTGAATCCGGCGAAGAGTCCTGGCCCGGGGCCGCCGGCCCGTCCGGCGAGCCGGCGCCGGACGGTGCCGAGGGGCTCGGCTCCGCCGGCTCGGCGGACTCGCCCGCGCTCGCCGAGGCGGACGGCGACGGCGTGGCCGACGCGCCCTTGCCCGCCTCGGCATCCAGCGCCGCGACACACTCCTTGAACTGCTCGGCGTACTCGTCGGCCGGCAGGCTGAGGGAAGCCGGCTGCTCGTCGGCCGGCAGGCTGAGGGGGGCCGGCTGCTCGTCGGCCGGCAGGCTCCGGGAGGCCGGCTGCTCGTCGGCGAGCGCGAGTCTGGGCGTGAAACCCATGCCCATGAGGAATGCTGTCGGCATCGCCGCCAGGGCTATCGCCTTGCCGGCCGGCACGTGGAGCCTGGTGAACAGCGGCTTCCTGGGGGCCGCGTGACGCGGCCCGGTTCTCCCACGCGGCGCGTCCACATCGGCCACGGCGTGGGTCACCTCGTCAGCCGGCACTGTGCCTCCCGTTCGCCCCGTTGGCCGGGCTCGTTCCTGACAGATCGTTCGGCTCACCCGCCGCGCCCTCGCCCGCGTCGGGGATCGACGCCGAGGGCGCGCCGTCCGCGTCGTCGGTGCCCGCCCCGGCGGTTGCCGGCTCCGGCGGTACGCCCGGTGCCCAGGACACCGCCATCGCGCCACCGATCAGCGCGAACAGGAACCCGACGACGAAACCACCGAAGTTGGACACGGGGATGGACACCAGTGCCAGCAGGATCGCCGCGACACCCGCGAAGATCTGGATGTGCTTCTGGAACCAGAGGGTGAAGCCCAGGACGACGAGCAGCACGCCGATGATCAGGGACCCGGCGCCCGCGGTGGTGGACATCGCCAGCGTCAGGTGACCGATCTGCAGGTTCGCGTACGGGAAGTACATGATCGGCAAGCCGCCGATCATGACGAACAGTCCGGCCCAGAACGGCCGTGTGCCCCGCCAGGAGCGGAACTGCAGTCTCCGGCGGGTGAACTGGCCGGGGGTCGCAGGAGTCTCGGCGCTCATGGAAAACAGCTCCCTGGTGCGGCGTTGCTGTGGTGAGGGTGTCTTGCGATATGAGGGGAATCGTGCGCGGCGCGTACAGAGGTGGGCGGGCGGAGGTGCCCTTCGACTCCTCCGCCCGTCACCGAGTGCCTAGTAGCACTCCTTGCCTTCGCCGCTGCCGGTCATCAGCTTCATCTTCAGACCGGGCAGCGTGAAGGTGCCGGCCGTGGTCGCCCACGCCGTCTGCTTCACGTCGGTCAGTCTGGCCGTCTCGGCCTGCTGGGCGAAGCCGAAGGGGTTCGCCTTCTGCTGACCGATCTCGGCCCTGTTCATGCCGGGACCGCGGTTGATGTCCCCAGCGGCCACACCGATGTCCATGTTCGTGAACGTGGCGTTCGCGTCCAGGTCCGCGATATCGATGTACAGGTTGTCGGCGGTCACCTGCTCCTTCTCGTCGGTGCTCTCACCGGCCGTCAGCCTCAGGGTGACGGTCCCGATGAACGGGATACCCGGGGTGACCACGGACTGGCACATCTGCTCGATCCGCGCGGTGTCGAACACGGAGACGGCCACGGGGTGGTGGACCTCCTTGCCCGTGAGGGTGTACCCCGTCTCACTGGCCCCGTACTGCGAGAAGCCCGTGCCGTTGAGCTCCTTCGCCGTGACCTTGAACGACTGACCCGACACACTGAACGACGCCGCGAGAGCGCCCTGCGCGAGAGCAACACCTATGAACGCCGTGGCGGCGACGCTGGGCACCATGACCACAGCGAACCGCTTCCATCTGGTCCCACCACGCACCTGGGACTCCATATTTCCTCCTTCTCGGACGTACATCGCCTGCCCCGGCCCCGCCCCCACAGGGGATCGGGCGGACAGGGATGGGAGAAGTGCTACGTCCTCGGAAGGGAGAGCGCCCGCGCTCGGCGGCGCACAACGGCACCCGAACCACCGGCGATCACCCCCGAGCGACAACCACTGGTCGCGCCTGACACGCATCACGCACAACCTTGCTGGACAGGCTTCGCCGAGTGGGCGAAGACCCCCCTGCCCAAGAGCCGGCGTCCGTGACGCCGGCTCTGCTCGGTGGGGACCCAGGAAGTCCCGCGGCCCGACTGGGGGTCGGGGCACGGGAATGGACCGAGCCTCGCCGATCGTGGTGCATTCTCGGCGCCCGCACAAGGGGGTTCGTTACCCGCTGGTAACGGCCGGGTGACCGGACAACGACCAGCCGGACCCGCCCAGCGACCCTCGGTGCCGGCCAAGGGCAGAACAAAGCCATTGATCGCTGGACAGACTCCGACAGAACAGCGCCCGCGACTTACTCGCAGTAACAGCGGCCGCGATTGCCAAGATTCGGCAAAGCGCGGCCGCTCCGACGTCCCGCCGGACGCCTTCTCACTCAGGGCTCACCCGCCCCGGCGGTCAGCGACCGGTCACGTCCTGGACCCCTCGGAACCGCTCAGAAGAGCGCGCGCGCCAGCGCCCGACGCGCCGCCGCCACCCGCGGGTCCTCCGCGCCGACGACCTCGAACAGCTCCAGCAGCCGCAGGCGTACGGCGTCCCGGTCCTCACCCGCCGTGCGCCGCACGGTGTCGATGAGCCGCCCGAAGGCGTCCTCCACGTGACCGCCCACCAGATCCAGGTCGGCGGCCGCGATCTGGGCCTGCGCGTCGGCCGGCTTCTCGGCCGCCTCCTTGCGCACCCGCTGCGGGTCCAGCCCCTGCACCCGCTGGAGCAACTGGGCCTGCGCCAGGCCGAGCTTGGCCTCCGGGTTGGCGGGGTCGTCGGCGAGCACGTTCTTGTACGCCTGGACGGCCCCGCCCAGGTCGCCGGCGTCCAGCGCCTGCGCCGCCGCGTTCAGCAGGGCGTCGTGGGGGCCGGCCGGTGCCTGCACGGGCGCCTGGCCGCCCGGTTCCGCCTCCGGGTCGACGGTCAGGCCGGTCAGCCCGAAGCGCTGCTCGGCGACGGTGACCAACTGGTCGAGGGTCTGCCGGATCTGGGCCTCTCCGGCCGCCCCCTGGAAGAGCGGCAGCGCCTGCCCCGCGACGACCGCGAAGACCGCCGGGATCCCCTGGACCCCGAACTGCTGCATCAGCATCTGGTTGGCGTCGACGTCGATCTTGGCGAGGACGAAGCGCCCGGCGTACTCGACGGCGAGCCGCTCCAGCACCGGGCTGAGCTGCTTGCAGGGCTGGCACCACTCGGCCCAGAAGTCGATGACGACCGGGACTTCGGTGGAGCGCTGGAGGACGTCGCGCTCGAATCCGGCCTCGTCGACGTCGATCACGAGATCGGCCGGGGACACGGCCCCGCCTCCGCCCTCCCGGGCGGCCGCGGCGCGCGCCTGCTCCGCCTTCGCCCTGGCCTCCTGGGCCGCCTTCACCGCGGCGAGGTCGACGACACCGCTCATGGACATGTTCCGTGGCTGCATGCGTCTATCCTCCCCCGTTCCCCGCGCCTGCCAAAAACGCCGTCAAGCCGTGGGTGCGTACGGCGCCGGATCCCCACCCCACGCCTGCGGCCGTCGCTCGCGTACGACACGGTCGAACGGGTCGGTGGCGAGCTGTCGCTACGGGTCGTAGCGTAACGGCGCGGGGCGCTCCGCCGACACCCCGAGCCGGTGATCTGCCTCACGGCGACGGAGACCCGCCGGACCAGGGCCCGGACAGGGCCGGGGGATGCAGAGCCGCACCCCCGGCCCTGTCCGGGGGCCGGGGGATGCAGAGCCGCACCCCCGCCGGCCGCTCGGGGCGCCCGCGCAGCGCCGCCGCCGACACCGCGATCCTGACCGCGACCCGGGCGGCCCTGGTGGAACTCGGCTGGTCCAAGCTCACCCTGGGAGACGTCGCGGCGCGCGCCGGGGTCGCGAAGACGACGCTCCACCGCCGCTGGGCGGGCAAGAACGAGCTGGTCCTCGACGCCGTCGCGGAACCCTTCGACGCGCTGCGGCTGCCCGACCGGGGCACCCTCGCCGCCGGCGTGGAGGACGTGGTGCTCCAGCCGGCGGCGATCCTGGACCGCCCGGAGGCCCGGAGCGGGCTGATGGCGGCGGTGGCGGAGGCGACCCGCGACGCCGCCCTGCGCGAACGCGTCCGCACCTCGATCGTGGACCGCCGGAAGCGACTGGTCGTGGAGGGCCGGGCCCGCGCCCGGGCGCGCGGCGAACGCCCCGTGGAGTTTGGCCCCGAGGAGGCGGCCCGCACCGCCGACCTGATCTTCGACATGGTGGCCGGCGCGGTCGTCCACCGCTCACTGGTCAGCGCGGAACCGGCGGACGCGGAGTGGGCGCGCTCGCTGACGCGGGTGCTGCTGCTGGGGCTGGCGGGGGCCGCGGCGGCCGGGGAGCGCGAGGATCGTGTGCCGCACGCGAACGGCGGGGCCGGCGAGGCGTGATCCGGCGCTGGGCCTGATCGGCGCCCGGCGAGGGGACCGCGACGGCGGGCAGGTCGCAGCGGTCCGGGCGCCGGCTCTCGGCCGCAGCCCGGACCGCTGGGTCACCGCACGGTGCCCGTCCGGCCTCAGAAGCCGGCCGGCTCGGTGTACACCCCCCACTCGTCGCGCAGGGCGTCGCAGATCTCGCCGAGGGTGGCCTCGGCGCGGACGGCCGTGAGCATCGGCTCGATCATGTTGGAGCCGTTGCGGGCCGCCTCGATCATCGCGGTGAGCGCCGCGTGTACGGCCGCGTCGTCGCGGGCCGTACGGCGGGTGGCCAGGGTGCGGACCTGTTCGCGTTCCACCTCGTGGCTGACCCGCAGGATTTCCAGGTCGCCGGTGACCGAGCCGGTGTGGGCGTTGACGCCGACCACCTTCTTGTCGCCCTTCTCCAGGGCCTGCTGGTAGCGGAAGGCGGACTCGGCGATCTCGCCGGTGAACCAGCCGTCCTCGATGCCGCGCAGGATGCCGGAGGTGACCGGGCCGATGGGATGCCGCCCGTCGGGGTGGGCGCGCAGGCCGCGCTCCTTGATCCGGTCGAAGATCCGCTCCGCGTCGGCCTCGATGCGGTCGGTGAGCTGCTCGACGTACCACGAACCGCCCAGCGGGTCGGCGACGTTGGCGACGCCGGTCTCCTCCATGAGGACCTGCTGGGTGCGCAGGGCGATCTCCGCGGCCTGCTCGGAGGGGAGGGCCAGGGTCTCGTCGAGGGCGTTGGTGTGCAGGGAGTTCGTGCCGCCGAGGACCGCCGCGAGCGCCTCGACGGCGGTGCGGACCACGTTGTTGTACGGCTGCTGGGCGGTGAGCGAGACGCCGGCGGTCTGGGTGTGGAAGCGCAGCCACTGGGCCTTGTCGGAGGTGGCGCCGTAGACGTCCCGCATCCAGCGGGCCCAGATGCGGCGGGCCGCGCGGAACTTGGCGATCTCCTCGAAGAAGTCGAGGTGCGCGTCGAAGAAGAAGGACAGGCCGGGGGCGAAGACGTCCACGTCGAGGCCGCGGGAGAGGCCCAGTTCGACGTACCCGAAGCCGTCCGCGAGCGTGTACGCCAGCTCCTGCGCCGCCGTCGCGCCGGCCTCACGGATGTGGTACCCGGAGACGGACAGCGGCTTGTACGCCGGGATGCGCTCGGCGCAGTACTCCATCAGGTCGCCGATCAGGCGCAGGTGCGGCTCGGGCTGGAAGAGCCACTCCTTCTGGGCGATGTACTCCTTGAAGATGTCCGTCTGGAGCGTGCCGTTCAGGACGGCGGGGTCGACGCCCTGGCGCTCCGCGGCGACCAGGTACATGCAGAAGACCGGGACCGCCGGGCCGCTGATCGTCATCGACGTGGTGACGTCGCCGAGCGGGATGTCGCGGAAGAGGACGTCCATGTCGGCGGCCGAGTCGACGGCCACGCCGCAGTGGCCGACCTCGCCGAGTGAGCGCGGGTCGTCGGAGTCGCGGCCCATCAGGGTCGGCATGTCGAAGGCGACCGAGAGGCCGCCGCCGCCGGCCGCGAGGATCATCTTGTAGCGCTCGTTGGTCTGCTCGGCGTTGCCGAAGCCGGCGAACTGCCGG
This sequence comes from Streptomyces cinereospinus, assembly GCF_042430725.1. Taxonomy (NCBI): domain Bacteria; kingdom Bacillati; phylum Actinomycetota; class Actinomycetes; order Kitasatosporales; family Streptomycetaceae; genus Streptomyces; species Streptomyces cinereospinus. The sequence goes on from NZ_JBHMCY010000035.1 coordinate 29,560, forward strand.
ATCGTCCACGTACGCCCTCGGTAGCCGGTCGGATACAGGCCCCGGGTGAAGGGGTACTCCCCCGGCCAGCCGATCCGCTCGAAGCCCTCGCAGGTGTCTCCGGGCCGGGGCCCGTACACCGGCTCCACGGGGTCGCCGGAGAGCGTGGTGAAGTCCGCGTCGCGCTTGCGCGCCGCGTCGTACCGGGCCTGCCAGCGGCGGCGGCCCTCTTCGATGGCGTCAGCGTCCATGTCTTCGAATTTACTTGGACGTCCTAGTAAATGTCGACGGCTGGCCGGTGTTTTGTGGGGTGGGGCTGGTGAACGGGTGACGGGTCGGCGTCGGCGGTCCCCGCCGTACGGGGCCGTGCGCCCGTACGGGGCCAGCTTCGCCGTGCGCCGCCGCCGTGCGCCGCCGCCGTACGTGGGGCTGCGTACGGCGGGGTGAGCGTGGGGTCGGTGCGGTGTTACGCCTTCACCGGGGCCGGCGCGTCCTGCGCGACCTTGGCGTCGAGCTCGCGGGAGATCTTGCGCTCCACGAAGAACGCCGCCGTCGGGATGGTTCCCGCCAGCAGCACCCAGACCTGCTTGGCGACCGGCCACTTCGCCTTGGAGCCCAGGTCGAAGGCGAACACCAGGTAGACGACGTACAACCAGCCGTGCGCGATGGAGACGGCCTGCGTCGCCTCGGCGGCGCCGTCCATCTCCAGGACGTACTTGCCGATCATGCAGAAGCACAGCAGGACCAGGAGCACACCGGTCACGTAGGCCATGGCGCGGTAGCGGGTCAGCACGCTCTTTTTCATGCGAATGAGCCTAACCGCCCGTTCCGGGCGATCTTCCTCCGGGTCACTGCTCCTCGAAGTCGTGCGCGGCCACGCGGAGCGGGCGGAGCATCGCGAAGATCTCCGCGCACTCCTCGGCGTCGTACACGCCCAGGCCGAAGTCCATCGCCATCAGGTCGCGGGTGGCCGACTCCACCACCTCGCGGCCCTTGTCGGTGATCACGGCGAGGGTGCCGCGGCCGTCGTTGGGGTTGGGGCGCTTGGCCACCAGGCCCGACTTCGCCAGGCGGTCGACGGTGTTGGTCACGGATGTCGGATGGACCATGAGCCGCTCGCCGATCTTTGACATCGGCAGCTCGCCCGCCTTGGAGAAGGTGAGCAGGACGAGCGCCTCGTAGCGTGCGAACGTCAGTCCGTACGGCTTGACCACCGCGTCGACCTCGGCGAGCAGGATCTGGTGCGCCCGCATGATCGAGGTGATCGCGGCCATGGGCGGCACGTTTCCCCAGCGCTGCTTCCAGAGTTCGTCGGCGCGGGCGATGGGGTCGAAGGGGAGGCTGAGCGGCTTCGGCACGTCATCAGACCTTACCCGTCGGTCATATCGTGGTCAGCCCTGTCTCGCTTTTCGGGCCGGGGGTGGGTGCCTGCGGCGGCCCGCGCGGGTTCGGGGGGCTTGCTGCAGCGCTGCCGGCCGGTGGGTGGGTCGGGGCCGCGCCGGGGGGTGTCCGTCCTCGGAACGGCGCGGAATCGGTTGCTTACCGACGTACCCGGGTTGACGCGCCAACCGCTGCGGGCGGACACCCCCCGGCACGTCCCCTTCCCGCCGTGGGCGGCTGCGGCCCCCAGCTCCGGTGATTCCTCCCGCCGTACGCGGGTGCGGGCAGCACCTCACAGGGCGTCCACCCCTTCCCGCCGTACACGGGTGCCGCCCCACGGGGGTCCGCCCCTCGCCGTGCGCGGGTGCCGCCTCACGGGCGGTCCCCTCCCGCCGTGGGCGGGTGCGGGCAGCGCCTCGCGGGGGCGGCGCTACTGCGCCAGGTGGCGTTCCACCGTTTCGACCTTGGAGGTGAGGCCGTCCGTCACCCCGGGGCGGATGTCCGCCTTCAGGACCAGGGAGACGCGTGGTGCCCGCTGCTCCACGGCGGCCACGGCGCGTCGGACGACGTCCATGACCTCGTCCCACTCGCCCTCGATGGACGTGAACATGGCGTCCGTACGGTGGGGCAGGCCCGAGGCGCGGACCACGCGGACGGCGTCGGCGACGTACTCCCCCACGTCCTCGCCGACGCCCAGCGGCGTCACGGAGAAGGCGACGATCATGCGTTCACGACCCCTTCCTTGCGGGCGCGGTTCGCGATCACCGCGTCCTCGGCCTCGCGGCGGAGCCGGCGCTCGGCGAAGAAACCGCCGGTGGGCAGGACGGAGAGGACGAAGTAGAGGGCGGCCGTGCCGAAGCTCCACTTGGCGCGGTTCCAGGCGTCCGCCCAGAAGATCACGTAGAGGACGAACAGGGCACCGTGGACCGCGCCCATCACGGGGACCGCGTTGAACTCCGTGGTCCGCTTGAGCACCGAGCAGACGAGCAGGATCAGGAAGGACACGGCCTCCGGGGCCGAGACCAGGCGGAGGCGGCGGAGGGCGGTGGCGGTCTTGAGATCCACGGGTCACCTTCGGAGGAGAGGTCGACGACGGGTTTGTGAATGGAAGCACAAACGTTCAGCCATTGTGGCAAACGGCCGGGTGCGGAACGGCCCGGGGTCCCCTTAGGGGAGGGTTCCGGGCCCCTCCCGGGTGACTGGCCCTGTCGGTGGAGCCAATCCGCCGATACCTTCACATCCGTGGCGATGTTCCGACTTCAGGGCAGCAAGGTGCTGGCCGTCGACATGACCGGGGACGCCGTGAAGGCGAAGAACGGCTCGATGGTCGCGTACGACGGGCGGATGAGCTTCAAGAAGCTGAGCGGGGGCGGCGAGGGCATACGCGGGATGGTCACCCGGCGCATCACCGGTGAGCAGATGACCGTGATGGAGGTGAAGGGGCACGGGACGTGCTGGTTCGCGGACCGGGCCTCGGAGATCAACCTGGTCGGTCTCCGGGGCGACACGCTCTACGTGGAGTCGAGCAACCTGCTGGCGACCGACGGCGGACTGCGCACCGGCACGTCCTTCACGGGACTGCGCGGCGCCTCGCAGGGCAACGGGCTGTTCACCACGACCGTCGAGGGGCACGGGCAGGCGGCGATCATGTCGGACGGACCGGCGGTGGTACTGCGGGTGAGCGCGCAGTACCCGCTGACGGTGGATCCGGGGGCGTATGTGGCGCATCAGGGGAATCTGCGCCAGTCGTTCCAGTCCGGTGTGACCTTCCGCACACTCATGGGGGAGGGCGGGGGCGAGGCCTTCCAGATGCGGTTCGAGGGGGACGGGCTGGTGTACGTCCAGCCCAGTGAGCGGAACACGATCGCGGGGGATGTGTGACATGGGCTTCCGCGAGGTCAATCCGAAGATGGTCGAGGCGGCCGTCACACCCGGGCAGCGGCTGTTCAGTCAGCGCGGCGCCATGCTCGCCTACAAGGGCGAGGTGTCCTTCACGCCCAACATGAGCGGCGGGCAGGGCGGGCTCCTGTCGATGATCGGGCGGCGGGTCGCGAACGAGGACACGCCGTTGATGACGGTCGAGGGCAGCGGCACCGTGCTGTTCGGGCACGGCGGGCACCACGTGCAGGTGATCAACCTCGCCGGGGACACGCTCTGCGTCGAGGCCGACCGGCTGCTTGCCTTCGAGGGGAGTCTGCAACAGGGGACGATGTTCCTGGGCGCCCAGGGCGGGGTCATGGGGATGGTGCGGGGACAGGTCACGGGGCAGGGCCTGTTCACGACCACGCTCAAGGGGCACGGCGCGGTCGCCGTGATGGCGCACGGGGGCGTGTTCGAGATCCCGATCGGCCCGCAGCGGCCGGTGCACGTCGACCCGCAGGCCTACGTCGCCCACCACGGGGACGTGCGCAACAAGCTGTCGGCCGCGCTGGGCTGGCGGGACATGGTGGGACGCGGCTCCGGCGAGGCGTTCCAGCTGGAGCTGAGCGGCAGCGGCGCGGTGTACGTCCAGGCCTCGGAGGAGAAGCTGTGAGCTACGGAACCCCGGGCGCCGGGCCCGTCGTGCACGACCCGGTGACGCTGCCCGCCGACGACAACGTGAACGCGTACACCTTCTGCGTGGAGCTCAAGGGGACCGAGTGGTTCCTGCAGAAGGGAAAGATGATCGCCTACTACGGCTCGATGGAGTTCGACGGCGTCGGGCACGGGCGTCTGGACCGTCTCGTCCGCACGTCGTTCCATTCGCCACTGCACGCCGCGGAGTGGGTGGTGGCGTCGGGCTCGGGCAAGATGCTCCTCGCCGACCGGGCCTTCGACGTGAACTCGTACGACCTGGCGGACGGCAACCTGACCATTCGCTCGGGCAACCTTCTCGCTTTTCAGCCAACTCTCTCGCTGAAGCAGTCCATCGTGCCGGGCTTTCTCACGCTCATCGGAACCGGGAAGTTCGTGGCCGCGTCCAACGGTCCGGTGGTGTTCATGGAGCCACCGATCCGGGTGGACCCGCAGGCGCTTGTCGGCTGGGCCGACTGCCCCTCGCCGTGCCACCACTACGACCATGGCTACATGACGGGTGTCATGGGCGGTCTACGTGCGATGACGGGCCTCGGCGGGGCCTCCGGCGAGGAGCACCAGTTCGAGTTCGTGGGGGCCGGTACGGTCCTGCTCCAGTCGACCGAGACGCTGATGGCCGAGCAGGCCACGGGGGCGACTCCGCAGCAGGCCGGCGTGCCCGGCGACGGCGGGGTGACCGGGGGGCACGGGACGCAGGCCGGCGCACCGCGCCTTCCCGGACAGCTGGGAGACCTCCAGCGTCGCTTCGGGCTGTGAGCGGTAGTCTGCGGAGTGTGACGTCGAACGCGTGGCGCACCGACACACCATCCACGGTAGTTCACCTTTCAACTTCCTTAGGTAGACTTCATTCATGGAGACCGAGACGGCCACGCGCTGGCTGACCGATGCGGAGCAGTGCGCCTGGCGCACCCACCTGGAGGTCAACAGGCTGTTGACGTACCAGCTCGAAAAGGACCTCCAGCCGTTCGGCCTGACGATCAACGACTACGAGATCCTGGTGAATCTCTCCGAGTCGGATGATTTGCGGATGCGGATGAGCGATCTGGCCTCCGCCACCCTGCAGTCCAAGAGCCGCCTCTCGCACCAGATCACGCGCATGGAGAACGCCGACCTGGTGCGGCGGGAGAACTGCGAGTCCGACCGCCGCGGGCTGTACGCGGTGCTCACCGGCCACGGCATGGAGACGATGCGGAAGGTCGCCCCGCACCACGTGGCCTCCGTGCGGCGGCACTTCATCGACCTGCTGCCCCCGGAGTCCCTCACCGAGCTCGACAAGGCGCTCAAGCCCATCGCGGAGCACCTGCGCGGGCAGCGCGGCCGCCCCTGACCGCGGGCCCTCCGGTGTCCGCTACGCCAGGGGCAGGCGGAGTTCGAACAGGGCTCCGCCCGCCGGCGCGTCATGGACCGTGAGGGTGCCGCCGTGGCGGGCGGCGACGTCCCGGGCGATGGCGAGGCCCAGACCGGCGCCGCCCTCGTCCCGGCTGCGGGCCGCGTCCAGCCGCACGAACCGCTCGAAGATCCGCTCGCGGTCCGCCGCGGGGACGCCGTCCCCGTCGTCCGCCACCCGGAGCACCGCCCGGCCGCCGTCCCGCCGTACGGTCACGGAGACCGCCGAGCGCGCGTGCCGCTGGGCGTTGTCCAGCAGATTGGCCAGCACCCGTCCCAGCTGGCCGCGTGATCCCGCGACGTCGAGGGGGTCCACGGACAGTGACACGCCCGGCCGGCCCGCGGCCTGCTCGCGCGCCAGCTCGGCCAGGTCGACCCGTGCGCCGACGGGCCGCTCCCCCGCGTCCAGCCGGGCGAGCAGCAGCAGATCGGCGGCCAGCCTCTGCAGTCGTACGGTGTCCTCGACCGCGCCGTCCAGGTCCAGCAGTTCCGGGTGCGCGGCGGCCACCTCCAGCTGGGTGCGCAGGGACGCGATGGGGCTGCGCAGCTCGTGCGAGGCGTCGGCGACGAAGCGCCGCTGGCGGTCCACCGAGGCCTCCAGGGCGGCCAGTGTCTCGTTGGTGGTGCGGGCCAGGCGGGCGACCTCGTCGTGGGTGTCCGGCTCGGGGACCCGCCGGGAGAGGTCCTCGGAGGCGGTGATCTCCGCCATCTCCCGCCGGATGCCCGCCACCGGGTGCAGCGCACGCCCGGTGACCCGCCAGGTCACGCCGGCGACGACGCCGAGCAGCAGCGGGAAGCCGATCAGCATGGCGGTCTGCGCGGTGCGCACGGCGTTCTGCTCGGCCGCCAGCGGCCCGCCCGCGTACACCGTGTACGTGCCCTGCCCCGGGACCTCGACCGCCACCGCGGCGAACCGGTAGTCCGCCCCCTCCCCGTCGATGGTCGCGGCCCCGCCGGTGACGGTCGCCTCCTCGGCGATCTCGCCGGGCTGGAGGATGGCAGCGGGTGCGTCGTCGGCGGCGTCGTCGGCACCGGCCCCGCCGTCCGGCTCGCCGTCCGCCGGCGCCGGCCGCCACGGCCGTACGGCGTCCGTGCCCGTGCCGCTGATGCGCTCCAGCCCCTCGCTGGCCGCGACCAGCCTGCCGTCCTCGTCGACGACCTGGACGGGCCGGTCGTCGTCGTCCAGGGACAGCTGGTCGTACCGCTTGCCGCCGGCCAGGACGGCCGCGACGGCGCGCGCCGAGCGTTCCGCCTGGGTGCCGGCCTGCTCGGTCAGGTTGGAGTACAGCGACAGCAGGACGGCGGTGCCCGCGGCGAGCAGTGCCACGGCGACGACGAGGGTGGCGCCGAGCGCGGCCCTGGCCCGGACGGAACCGAAGAGCCGCCTCATCGCGGCGCCTCCAGCCGGTACCCGGCGCCCCGGACCGTGCGGATCAGCTCCGCGCCCAGCTTGCGGCGCAGTGCGCTGACGTACACCTCGACGATGTTCGGGTCGCCCTCGTAGGCGAAGTCCCAGACGTGCTCCAGGATCTGCGCCTTGGACACCACCTCGCCGGCCCGCTCCGCGAGCTGCTCCAGCACGGCGAACTCCTTGGTGGTCAGAGCGATCTCGGCGCCGTCCCGGGTGACCCGGCGGGCGGCGGAGTCCACGCGGAGGGGGCCGACCGTGCGGACCGGCGAGGCGCCGTGCCGGCCGCGGCGGCGCAGCAACGCCCGGACGCGGGCGACCAGGACGACGTAGGAGAACGGCTTGGTCAGGTAGTCGTCGGCGCCCGTGTCCAGGCCCTCGGCCTCGTCGTACTCGCCGTCCTTGGCGGTGAGCATCAGGATCGGCACGTCGTGGCCGGCGGCGCGCAGGGTGGCGCAGATCCGGTAGCCGTTCATGCCGGGCAGCATGATGTCGAGGACGATCAGGTCGTACGGTGTCTCGGTCGCCCGGCGCAGGCCCGTCAGGCCGTCGTGGACGACGTCCACCGCGTAACCCTCCGCCGTCAGGCCCTTGGCCAGGGACAGCGCGAGGCGTCTTTCGTCCTCCACGATCAGCAGCCGCATGCCCCCCAGAATCGCAAACGCGACCTGAAGCGTTCTTCAGCCGGCTTCAGCGCGGCTTCAGGCCCCGTGGTCGCCGCCGTGGTCGGCGGCGGTACGACGCCGGCGTTGGCGACGACGACGCCGGGGACGACCGGGCGGGGCGGGGTGACGACGGCGACGACACCGACGACACCAGCAGCGACGGCGACGGCGACAGCGACAGCGACGACAGCTGATTGTCCGCGGGCCGGGAAGGACCCGCACGGCGCCGTCGCCCGCTCCTCACGTCCCGTCCGTGACCCCCGCCACCAGTTCGTCGGCGGCCCGGTAGGGGTCAAGTTCCCCGGCCACGATCCGCTCCGCCAGCGCGCTCAGGCGGCGGTCGCCGTGCAGGTCCGCGATGCGTTCCCGCAGGGCCGTCACCGCGATGGTCTCGACCTCGCGGGCGGCCCGGGACAGCCGGCGTTCCGCGAGCACGCCCCGCTCCTCCATCCAGGCGCGGTGCTTCTCCAGCGCCGCCAGGACCTCGTCGACGCCCTCGCCGCGTGCCGCGACCGTCTTGACGATCGGGGGGCGCCAGTCACCGGGGGCGCGGGACTCGCCGAGGCCGAGCATGTGGTTCAGTTCGCGGGCCGTGGCGTCGGCGCCGTCCCGGTCGGCCTTGTTGACGACGTAGACGTCGCCGATCTCCAGGATCCCGGCCTTGGCCGCCTGGATGCCGTCGCCCATGCCGGGGGCGAGCAGCACGACCGAGGTGTCCGCCTGCGAGGCGATCTCCACCTCGGACTGGCCCACGCCCACCGTCTCGACCAGGATCACGTCGCAGCCCGCCGCGTCCAGCACCCGGATGGCCTGCGGCGCGGCCCAGGCCAGGCCGCCGAGGTGGCCCCGGGTGGCCATGGAGCGGATGTAGACGCCGGGGTCGGAGGCGTGCTCCGCCATGCGGACCCGGTCGCCCAGCAGGGCGCCGCCGGAGAAGGGCGACGAGGGGTCGACGGCCAGTACGCCGACCCGCTTGCCCTGCTTGCGGTACGCCGTCACCAGCGCCGAGGTCGAGGTGGACTTGCCGACGCCCGGGGAGCCGGTGAGGCCCACCACGTACGCCCCGCCCGTCAGCGGGGCCAGCGCCTCCATGACCTCCCTGAGCTGCGGGGACGCCCCCTCCACCAGGGAGATCAACCGGGCCACGGCACGCGGCCTGCCCTCCCTCGCCTGGGTCACCAGCGTGGAGACGTCCTGCATCACAGCTCCGTTCAGATCACCGGGATCGCCGACACCGCGGACGGACGACCGCTCAGGGCTTCGGTACCCGCAGGATCAGCGCGTCTCCCTGGCCGCCGCCACCGCACAGCGCCGCCGCGCCGACCCCGCCGCCGCGCCGCTGCAGCTCCAGCGCCAGGTGCAGGACGAGACGGGCCCCGGACATCCCGATCGGGTGACCGAGGGCGATGGCACCGCCGTTGACGTTCACCTTTTCGGTGGATACCCCGAGGTCCTTCATTGACTGCACGGCCACGGCGGCGAAGGCCTCGTTGATCTCGATCAGGTCGAGGTCCGACACCTCCAGGCCCTCCTTCTTGAGGGCGGCCGCGATCGCGTTGGACGGCTGGGACTGCAGGGAGTTGTCGGGGCCCGCGACATTGCCGTGCGCGCCGATCTCCGCGATCCACTCCAGGCCCAGCTCCTCGGCCTTGGCCTTGCTCATCACCACGACGGCGGCCGCGCCGTCCGAGATCTGCGAGGACGAGCCCGCGGTGATGGTGCCGTCCTTGGCGAACGCCGGGCGCAGCTTGGCCAGCGACTCGGCCGTGGTGTCGCCGCGGATGCCCTCGTCCTCGCGGACGACGACCGGCTCGCCCTTGCGCTGCGGGATCTCCACCGGGGTGATCTCGGCCTCGAAGACGCCGTTCTTCTGTGCGGCGGCGGCGCGCTGGTGGGACAGGGCCGCGATCTCGTCCTGCTCCTGGCGGCCGATGCCCAGGCCGGTGTTGTACCGCTCGGTGGACTCGCCCATGGCGATGTTCTCGAAGGCGTCGGTCAGGCCGTCGTGCGCCATCGCGTCGAGCATCTGGACGGCGCCGTACTTGAAGCCCTCGCGGGACTTGGGCAGCAGGTGGGGGGCGTTCGTCATGGACTCCTGGCCGCCCGCCACGATCACGTCGAACTCGCCGGCGCGGATCAGCTGGTCGGCGAGGGCGATGGCGTTGAGGCCGGCGAGGCACACCTTGTTGACGGTGAGCGCCGGGACGCTCATCGGGATGCCGGCCTTGACGGCGGCCTGGCGCGCCGGGATCTGCCCCGCGCCGGCCTGGAGCACCTGGCCCATGATCACGTACTGCACCTGGTCGCCCCCGATCCCCGCACGGTCGAGGGCGGCCTTGATCGCGAAGCCGCCGAGGTCGGCTCCGGAGAAGGACTTCAGCGAGCCGAGCAGCCGCCCCATCGGGGTGCGGGCGCCCGCGACGATGACGGACGTCGTGCCGTTCGTGGCAGAAGACATGAGCTGCGATCCCCTTACCGGCCTGCGCGACCGAGGAGTGAACGAGGGTTTACTCGAATGTACTGAGCGGTATGGCACCCGTCACCGGGCTGTTGGTGTGATCGCGCGCACGTTGCGTAACCACCTCCGGAGCGCTGCACTGAATCCATGCTGACGCGAATCGACCACATTGGGATCGCCTGCCACGACCTCGACGCGACCGTCGAGTTCTACCGGACCACCTACGGCTTCGAGGTGTTCCACACCGAGGTCAACGAGGAGCAGGGCGTGCGCGAGGCCATGCTCAAGATCAACGATACGTCCGACGGAGGAGCTTCGTACCTGCAGCTCCTGGAACCCACTCGGGAGGACTCCACCGTGGCGAAGTGGCTCGCCAAGAACGGCGAGGGCGTCCACCACATCGCCTTCGGCACGGCGGACGTCGACGGGGACGCGGCCGCGATCAGGGGCAAGGGCGTACGCGTTCTGTACGAGGAGCCCCGACGCGGCTCCATGGGGTCACGGATCACCTTCCTGCACCCCAAGGATTGTCATGGCGTACTGACAGAACTGGTCACCTCCGGGCCTGTTGAGTCGCCTGAGCACTGACCCTCGTACATAGGGGCCGGTAGGGTTGGGGGCGGTCGCCCCGCTCCAACGGGGGCGACCCGTGCCGGGGTCCGGGTTTCGGGGGACGAGCGTCGGGGCAGCAGCCCATGCTCCGTCGTCGATCTGACACCATTCCCCCGGGGGCCCCGTCCGGCGGATGGACGGAGCTCGTTTGGAGAGACTTGCGACCAGGGGACGGATGGGACCGCGCAGTGCGGGGCTACGAGAGCCAGGAGCGAGACCCGGCGGCTGACGTCGACCACCTCACTCGGTTCGAGGCCGAGATGAAGCGGCTGAGGACCGAGCGGGAAAAGGCCATCCAGCACGCCGAGGACCTCGGCTACCAGGTCGAGGTGCTGCGCGCCAAGCTGCACGAGGCGCGGCGCACCCTCATGACCCGGCCGGCCTATGACAGCGCCGACATCGGCTACCAGGCCGAACAGTTGCTGCGCAACGCCCAGATCCAGGCGGACCAGATCCGTGCCGACGCCGAGCGCGAACTGAGCCAGGCCCGGGCGCAGACCCAGCGGATCCTCCAGGAGCACGCCGAGCAGGCGGCCCGGCTCCAGGCCGAGCTGCACGCCGAGGCCGTGTCCCGGCGCCAGCAGCTCGACCAGGAGCTCGCCGAGCGCCGGCAGACCGTCGAGTCGCACGTCAACGAGAACGTGGCCTGGGCCGAGCAGCTGCGTTCCCGCACCGAGCAGCAGGCCCGCCGGCTGCTGGAGGAGTCCCGGACCGAGGCCGAGCAGGCCATGGCGGCCGCGCGCGCGGAGGCCGAGCGGCTGACCGGCGAGGCCCGCCAGCGGTTGCAGAGCGAGGCCGAGGCCGCCCGCGCCGAGGCCGAGCAGCTGCTGCGCCGGGCCCGCGCGGACGCCGAGCGGCTGCTGAACGCCGCCTCCGCGCAGGCCCAGGAGGCCACCGAGCACGCCGAGCAGCTGCGCACCTCGACCGTCTCGGAGTCGGACGCCGCCCGCCGTCAGGCCGCCGAGCTGAGCCGGGCCGCGGAAACGCGGATGGCGGCGGCCGAGGAGGCCCTGCGCAAGGCGCAGTCCGAGGCGGAGAAGCTGGTCACGGAGGCCAAGGAGGCCGCGGCCAGGACCCTGGCCGGCGCCGAGGCGGCGAACGAGACCCGCACGCGCACCGCCAAGGAGCAGGTCGCCCGTCTCGTCAGCGAGGCCACCAAGGAGGCCGAGGCCACCAGGGCGGAGGCCGAGCAGGTCGTCGCGGACGCCCGCGCCGAGGCCGAGAAGATCGTCGCGGAGGCCGCCGAGAAGGCCCGTGCGGTCACCGCCGAGGAGACCGCGAGCCAGCTGTCCAAGGCGGCCCGGACCGCCGAGGACGTGCTGAACAAGGCGTCGGAGGACGCCAAGAAGACCACCCGGGAGGCCACCGAGGAGGCCGAGCGGATCCGCCGCGAGGCGGAGGCCGAGGCGGACCGGCTGCGGGCCGAGGCGCACGACATCGCCGAGCAGCTCAAGGGCGCGGCGAAGGACGACACCAAGGAGTACCGCGCCAAGACCGTCGAGCTCCAGGAGGAGGCGCGGCGGCTGCGCGGCGAGGCCGAGCAGCTGCGCGTGGAGGCGGTCGCCGAGGGCGAGAAGATCCGCGCGGAGGCCCGCCGGCAGGCCGTGGCGCAGATCGAGGAGGCGGCCAGGACCGCCGAGGAGCTGCTCGCCAAGGCGAAGGCCGACGCCGACGAGTTGCGGCAGAGCGCGACCGCCGACAGCGAGAAGGTCCGCACCGAGGCCATCGAGCGGGCGACCACGCTGCGCCGGCAGGCCGAGGAGACGCTGGAGCGCACCCGCAGCGAGGCCGAGCGGCACCGCGCGGAGGTGCTGGAGCAGTCCGAGGGCATCCGCGCCGACGCCGAGCGGGCCGCGCGCGAGCTGCGCGAGGAGACCGAGCGGGCGATGGAGTCCCGCCGCGCGGAGACCGCCGAGGAGCTGACGCGGCTCCAGGCGGAGGCGCAGGCCCGGCTGGCCGCCGCCGAGCAGGCGCTGACCGACGCCCGCGAGGAGGCCGAACGCATCCGCCGCGAGGCCGCCGAGGAGGCCGAGCGGCTGCGTGCCGAGTCGGCCGAGCGGATCCGCGCGCTCCAGGCGCAGGCCGAGGCCGAGGCCGACCGGCTGCGCGACGAGGCGGCGTCCGACGCGTCCGCCTCCCGGGCGGAGGGCGAGGCCATCGCCGTACGCCTGCGGTCGGAGGCCGCGGCGGAGGCCGAGCGGCTGAAGTCGGAGGCGCAGGACACCGCCGACCGGGTGCGGGCCGAGGCGCAGGCCGCCGCCGAGCGGCTGGCACAGGAGGCGTCCGAGACGCTGGCCGCCGCGCAGGAGGAGGCCGCCCGGCGGCGCCGCGAGGCCGAGGAACTGCTCGGCGCGGCCCGCCAGGAGGCCGGCCAGGAGCGGGAGCGGGCCCGCGAGCAGAGCGAGGAGCTGCTGGCCTCGGCGCGCAAGCGGGTCGAGGAGGCGCAGGCCGAGGCCGTACGCCTGGTGGAGGAGGCCGACCGGCGCGCCACCGAGATGGTGACGGCGGCCGAGCTCCACGCCCAGCAGGTGCGGGACTCGGTGGCCGGGCTGCACGAGCAGGCGCAGGAGGAGATCGCCGGGCTGCGCAGCGCCGCCGAGCACGCGGCGGACCGCACCCGGCGGGAGGCGCAGGAGGAGGCGGACCGGGTCCGCGCCGACGCCTACGCCGAGCGGGAGCGGGCCGCCGAGGACGCGGGCCGGGTCCGGCGGGAGGCGAGCGAGGAGTCGGAGGCCGCCAAGGCGCTGGCCGAGCGCACCATGGCGGAGGCGATCGCCGAGGCCGAGCGGCTGCGCGGCGACGCCGCCGACCACGCTCAGCGGGTGCGCACCGAGGCGTCGGACGCCCTCGCCGAGGCCGACCAGGCGGCGGCCCGCACGCGTGCGGACGCCCGCGAGGACGCCAACCGGATCCGGTCGGACGCGGCGAGGCAGGCCGACACCCTGATCACCGAGGCGCGCAACGAGGCCGAGCGGCTCCAGACGGAGACCGTCGCCGAGGCCGAGCGGCTGCGCACCGAGGCGCTCGCCAGGGCGGAGCAGCTGGTCGGGGACGCGACCGGCGAGGCGGAGCGGCTGCGTGCCGAGGCGGCCGAGGCGGTCGGGTCGGCGCAGCAGCACGCCGAGCGCATCCGCACCGAGGCCGAGCGGGTCAGGACGGAGGCCGGCCGGCAGGCCGAGCGGGTCACCGCGGCCGCCCGCGAGGAGGCCGAGCGGACCCTGGACGAGGCCCGCAAGGACGCCAACAAGCGGCGTTCCGAGGCGGCGGAGCAGGTCGACAAGCTCATCACGGAGACCGCCGCGGAGGCCGACAAGCTGCTCACCGAGGCGCAGCAGCAGGCGCTGAAGACGACCGCGGACGCCGAGGCGCAGGCCGACACCATGGTGGGCGCGGCCCGCACGGAGGCCGACCGGCTGGTGTCGGAGGCGACCGTCGAGGGCAACGCGCTGGTGGAGAAGGCCCGTACGGACGCGGACGAACTGCTCGTCGGCGCGCGCCGGGACGCGACCGCGACAAGGGAGCGGACGGAGGAGCTGCGGGCCCGGATCACCGCGGAGATCGAGGAGCTGCACGAGCGGGCCCGCCGGGAGGCCGCCGAGACGATGAAGTCGACCGGCGACCGCTGCGACGCGCTCATCAAGGCCTCCGAGGAGCAGCTCGCCAAGGCGCAGGCGAAGGCCAAGGAGCTGGTGTCGGAGGCCAACTCGGAGGCGGGCAAGGTGCGGATCGCCGCCGTGAAGAAGGCGGAGGGCCTGCTGAAGGAGGCCGAGCAGAAGAAGGCGACGCTCGTCAGGGAGGCCGAGGAGCTCAAGGCCGAGGCGATCCGGGAGGCCCGGCGCACGGTCGAGGAGGGCAAGCGGGAACTGGAGGTGCTGGTGCGCCGCCGTGAGGACATCAACGCCGAGATCTCCCGGGTGCAGGACGTCCTGGAGGCGCTGGAGTCCTTCGAGGCACCGTCAGCCGGCAAGGACAGCACGGTCAGGGCCGGCGCGGCCATCGGCGCACCTCGATCGGGTGGCGACTCCGCGAAGGGCTAGCGGAGGAGTCCGGTTCGGGTGTCTTCTGGGTGCTTTGAGCATGTTTTCGGCCTGGTCAATGGCAAGCGGTCCGGCGGTTAGCCACTCAAAAGGGGTGTCATTCTCCAGATCAAACGCGCATACGCTCGATGACACACCGTTCTGGCCCCTAGGATTCCACCTATCACCTCACCGGTCTCATTCGACAGGAACCCCATGAGCGACACTTCCCCCTACGGCTTCGAGCTTGTGCGGCGTGGGTACGACCGCGCTCAGGTGGACGAACGTATCTCCAAGCTCGTCTCCGACCGTGACAGCGCTCTCGCCCGCATCACCGCTCTGGAGAAGCGCATCGAGGAGCTCCACCTCGAGACGCAGAACGCCCAGGCCGCCGTCACCGATGCCGAGCCGTCGTACGCCGGTCTCGGCGCGCGTGTCGAGAAGATCCTCCGTCTCGCCGAGGAGGAGGCCAAGGACCTGCGCGAGGAGGCCCGGCGCGCGGCCGAGCAGCACCGCGAGCTCGCCGAGTCGGCGGCCCAGCAGGTGCGCAACGACGCCGAGTCCTTCGCGGCGGAGCGCAAGGCCAAGGCCGAGGACGAGGGCGTCCGGATCGTCGAGAAGGCCAAGAGCGACGCCTCCCAGCTGCGCGCCGAGGCGCAGAAGGACGCGCAGTCCAAGCGCGAGGAGGCGGACGCGCTCTTCGAGGAGACCCGCGCCAAGGCCGCGCAGGCCGCCGCCGACTTCGAGACGAACCTCGCCAAGCGCCGCGAGCAGTCCGAGCGCGACCTGGCGTCCCGTCAGGCCAAGGCCGAGAAGCGCCTGGCCGAGATCGAGCACCGCGCCGAGCAGCTGCGCCTGGAGGCCGAGAAGCTGCGCACCGACGCCGAGCGCCGCGCCCGCCAGACGGTGGAGACCGCCCAGCGCCAGGCCGAGGACATCGTGGCCGACGCCAACGCCAAGGCCGACCGGATCCGTTCGGAGTCCGAGCGTGAGCTGGCCGCCCTCACCAACCGCCGCGACTCCATCAACGCCCAGCTGACGAACGTGCGCGAGATGCTCGCCACGCTCACCGGCGCCGCGGTGGCCGCGGCCGGTTCGCCGGCCGAGGACGAGCCGATCTCCCGCGGAGTGCCCGCGCAGCAGTCCCGGTAACCACCCGGCGTACAGCTGCTGAACACCTGCGAAGCCCTCTGCCACTCCGGTGGCAGAGGGCTTTGTACCGTTTTAGCGTGGCCGCATGATCGAGCTGGCGGGGCTGACCAAGCGGTACGGCGAGAAGGTCGCGGTGAATCGGCTGACGTTCACCGTCAGACCCGGCGTCGTCACGGGCTTCCTCGGTCCCAACGGCTCCGGCAAGTCGACCACCATGCGCATGATCCTGGGCCTGGACCACCCCACCGCCGGGGACGTCCGGATCGACGGCAAGCACTACGACCGGCTCAAGGACCCGCTGACGTACATCGGCGCGCTGCTGGAGGCGAAGGCCTGGCACGGCGGGCGCAGCGCCTACCACCACCTGCTGTGCCTGGCGCAGAGCAACGGCATCCCGCGGCAGCGGGTGGGCGAGGTGCTGGAGACGGTCGGCCTGACGGCGGTCGCCCGGAAGAAGACCAAGGGGTTCTCGCTCGGCATGGGGCAACGGCTCGGCATCGCCGCCGCGCTCCTCGGCGACCCGCGGATCCTGATGTTCGACGAGCCGGTCAACGGGCTCGACCCCGAGGGCATCCACTGGATCCGCACCCTGATGAAGACGCTGGCCGCGCAGGGCCGCACGGTCTTCGTCTCGTCCCATCTGATGAGCGAGATGGCGCTGACCGCCGACCACCTCGTCGTCATCGGGCAGGGCCGGCTGCTCGCGGACACGTCCATGGCGGACTTCGTCGAGCGCAACGCGGGCAGCCGGGTGCGGATCCGCACCCCGCAGCGCGAGCGGCTGCTGGACGTGCTGCACGGGGCCGGGCTGACCGTGGTGGAGACCGGCAGCGGGGCGTTCGAGGTGGCCGGGAGCGCGCCGGAGCGGATCGGGGAGCTGGCGGCGCAGCACCGCCTCGTGCTGCACGAGCTGAGCACCCAGCAGCCCTCCCTGGAGGAGGCGTTCATGCGGCTGACGGCGGAGTCGGTGGAGTACCACGCGCACGCCGACGCGGCGGCCGGCGGGCAGCGGTGGGGCGACGGCTGGGGGCGGGGCTGATGGCGGTGGCCCGGGTCGTCCGGTCCGAGTGGACCAAGATCCGCTCCGTGGCGTCCACCGTGTGGACGCTGTCGCTCGCCGTGGTCGTCACCGTCGGGCTCGGCATGCTGATCTCGGCGCTGTCCAGGAACGAGTTCCAGGCCGCGGACGAGGGCCGGCGCTCCTTCGACCCGACCTTCGTCAGCTTCGCGGGCATGAGCCTCGGCCAGCTGGCGATGATCGTGTTCGGGGTGCTGGTCGTCTCCAACGAGTACAGCTCCGGCATGATCCGCGCCTCGCTGGCCGCCGTGCCGCAGCGGGGCACCTTCCTGTTCAGCAAGATCGCCGTCGCCACGCTGCTCGCCCTGGCCGTCGGCATGGCCACCGGCTTCGCCGCCTTCTTCCTGGGGCAGGCCGTGCTGGGCGACCTGCGGGCGGACCTCGGCGACCCGGGGGTGCTGCGCGCGGTGCTCGGCGCCGGGCTCTACATGACGCTCATCACGGTCTTCTCCATGGGCGTCGCCACGATGCTGCGCTCGCCGATGCTGTCGCTGGGCGTCCTGATGCCGTTCTTCTTCCTGATCTCCACGATCCTCGGCAACGTCTCGGCGACGCGGGCGTTCGGCCGGTACCTGCCCGACCAGGCGGGCAGCAGGATCATGCAGGTGGTGGTCCCGGCCGGGGACGACACCCCGTACGGCCCCTGGGGCGGACTGGGGATCATGGTGCTGTGGGTGGTGGCGGCGCTCGCCGGCGGTCTGCTGCTGCTGAAGCGGCGGGACGCCTGAGGACCCGCACGGTTCGCGTCGTCTTCTCCCTGCTCTTGGTCGGAACCGTCAGCGGCTCGATATCCTCCTAACCCTTACGGGGGCGTGTGCCCCGCTGTCCAGAACCTTTCGATGGGTGCGGAGCATGATCGAGGCTGTCGGCCTGACCAAGCGCTACGGCGACAAGACCGCTGTGCACAACCTCTCCTTCCAGGTACGGCCCGGGGCCGTCACCGGCTTCCTCGGGCCGAACGGCTCGGGCAAGTCGACGACGATGCGGATGATCCTCGGACTGGACAATCCGACGGCGGGCCGGGTGACCATCGGCGGCTACCCCTACCGCAAGCTGCCGAACGCGCCCCGACAGGTCGGTGCCCTGCTGGACGCCAAGGCCGTGCACGGCGGCCGGAGCGCCCGCAACCACCTGCTGTCCCTGGCCCAGCTGTCCGGCATCCCGGCCCGGCGGGTCGACGAGGTGCTCGGCGTGGTGGGCCTGCGGGACGTGGCCAAGCGGCGCTCCCAGGGCTTCTCCCTCGGCATGGGCCAGCGGCTCGGCATCGCCGCCGCGCTGCTCGGCGACCCCCAGGTGCTGCTGTTCGACGAGCCCGTCAACGGGCTCGACCCCGAGGGCATCCTCTGGGTGCGCAACCTGATGAAGGCGCTGGCGGCGGAGGGCCGTACCGTCTTCGTCTCCTCGCACCTGATGAGCGAGATGGCTTTGACCGCCGACCACCTCGTCGTCATCGGGCGCGGGCAGCTGCTGGCCGACATGAGCGTGCGGGACTTCATCGCGGCCAACTCCGCGGGCTTCGCGCGCGTACGCACGCCCGACACCGAGCCGCAGCTGCGCGAGAAGCTGGCCTCGGCACTCGCCGAGGCGGGCGCGCACGTGCTGCCCGAGCAGGACGGCGCGCTGCGGGTGACCGGGCTGCCGCTGCCGCGCATCAGCGACGTCGCGCACGAGACGGACGTACGGCTGTGGGAACTGTCGCCGCATCAGGCCTCGCTGGAAGAGGCGTACATGCGGATGACCCAGGCCGCCGTCGACTACCGCTCGACCGTCGACGAGCGGGCCGGGCTCCAGCAGCCGCTGCCGCCGGACGCGCAGCCGCCGGTCCCGGTGCCGGGCCAGGGCCAGCCGGGCTGGTACGCCCCGCCGCCGCCCCAGCAGGGCGGGCAGCCTTTCACGATGCCGCAGGGCGGACCGGTCCCGGCGGGGCCGTACGGCGCTCCCGCCGCGCCCGGCGGGCCCGCGGCGGGTCAGCAGCCGAACCCCTACGCCCAGCCGGCCCCGCAGGCGCCCGCCGCACCGACGGCCGCCCCCACCGTCCCGCCGTCCGCGCCCGCCACCCCGCCGGCGCAGGCCCCGGCCGCCCAGCCCTCCGCCTCCTCCCCCGCCGCCCCCGCCGCCCCCGCCGACGAGACCAAGCCCGAGGACGCCCGATGAGCACGCCCCAGCCCCCCCTGCAGCAGGCCGCGCCCGGCGCGCCGTACGCCGGTTACACTTCGCCGATCCCCGTCGTGCGCACGCACCTCGGGCACGCGCTCGCCTCGGAGTGGACGAAGATCAAGTCGGTGCGCTCCACGATGTGGACGCTGGGCGTGTTCGTGCTGCTCGTGGTCGGCATCGGACTGCTCGCCGGCGCGCTGGTCGCCGCGAACACCTCGACGGAGTCGGACCTCGGCGACGAGTCGGCGCTCACCCTCGGCTTCTTCGGGCTGCTGCTCGGCAGCATGTGCCTGATCACGCTGGGCGTGCTGACCACCGCCTCCGAGTACGGCACGGGGATGATCCGGACGACGATGGCCGCCTGCCCCACGCGCGGGCGGGTGCTCGCCGCGAAGGCCATCGTGTTCTTCGCGGTCGCCTTCGTGGTGACGCTGGTCGCCGCCGGCCTCGTCGCCTTCGTCCACGTCGGCATGGTCACCAACGCCCGGGAGCCCTCGGGCGAGGAGTGGCTGAGGGGGACGGTCGGCGTCTCGCTCTACGTCGCGCTGCTCGGGCTGCTGTCGCTCGTGGTCGGCTCGATCGTCCGGCACTCGGCGGGCGCCATCACCATCATGATCGCCACGGTGCTCGCCCCGCTGGTCATCGCGATGTTCATGTTCGCGTCCTCGCTGGAGGACCTGCGCCAGGCGCTGTTCGAGTACTCGATCCCGAACCAGATGAGCGTCTTCTACGCCAACTCGCTCTCCGAGTCCGGCCCGTCCGGCTGGGAGCCGCTGTGGATCATACTGGGCGTGACGGCCGCCGCGTTCGCCTGCGCCTACGCCCTGCTGGAGAAGCGGGACGTCTAGGGCCTGTTGTGGACGTGCTGGTCACAGCCCTTCGTCGAGGGCCGCGATCAGCGCGGTCGCTCCGTAGCGAACGGCGGGTCTGTCGTACCTCGCGGCGACGGCCCGGTGGCGTTCGGCGGTTGATCCCGCACCGCGTGGCGCGGCGTGCAGTCGTCCTCGTCGAACGTCTCGGCGGCCGCCCACCGCGCGATCCGCGCCGGAGGCGGCCGCGGAACCGGTCCGCCGGGCCGGGGACGGTGGCCTTGATCCCGCGTCTGCGGAGGCGGGAGCGGTTACCGTGGGAGGGAGTGAGGGGGCGGTTCGCCCGGTTCTCGTGTGACGCGGCCGGCGATGAGGCGAGCCGTGCTCCGGTCGGCTCCGCCTTGGCCGAAACCGCCCACGGCGTCGCGCCGGGGGCGGTTCGCGGGTGGCGTTCTGGCGGGGGTCAGTTCACGCCGATGGCGTCCAGCATCGCCGCTTCGACGTGGTCGGCTGCGTGGCGGTGGCCGCGGGCGTTGGGGTGGACGAGGGACAGCTGACCAGGGGGAGTGAGGATGCCTTCCACCCATGCGCCGGCGTCGCAGACGCTGTGGTTCCGGGAGGAGTCGTAGAGGTCCACGAAGCGGGCCGCGTCGAGAGTGCCGGCCGACTTCTCGATGACGTTGTCGAGGGGTTCCAGGACGTCGGTGCGCAGCCAGTCCAGGTCGCCCTGGGTGATGGGGCCGAACTGCTCCCAGTTGTCGTACTCGCACTGGGAGGTGTCCTCGGGGATGACCGTGGGGTAGCCGACGGCCAGGATCTTCGCGTGCGGGGCGCGCTCGTGGAGCACGGTGAGCATCTCGTCGTAGTCGCTGCGCACCGTGTTCAGCCGGGCGGGGACGCCTGCGGCCAGGCCGTCCTTGCACGGGGTGCCCACACCGCCGCTGCCCTGGCCCAGTTCCAGGCACCTGCCGAGGATGTCGGCGAAGCCGAGGGTGTTGCCGCCCGCGCCGACGGTGATCACGTCGGTGCCGGGGCCTACCGCCTCGGACTGGGGCGGCACCGGGGGGAACGGGTAGTCCGGGTCCGGGTTGCCCGGCAGGCCGCGGCCGATCGGCTCCTGCGCCCTGAAGGTGACGTTCTCGATGGCGGCGGCGCCGCAGCTGACGTTGGTCAGGTCGAAGAGCGAGCCGAGGTCGCGGTCGATGACCTGCGGGTAGGACCGGTCGGTGCGCTCGCAGCCGTCGCGGGGCACTTCGAAGGTGTCGCCGGCCGCCGGGATGACCCCGGCGGTGTAGGAGTCGCCCAGGGCGACCCACTGCCGGTCCGCCGCGGCAGCGGGCTGTGCCCCGGCGAGTTGTGCGGGTGCGAGGGCGGCTGCGGCGAGAGTTGCGGCCGAGCCGAGCAGGGCCAGACGAGCGCGGAACCTTGCCACGAATCCTCCAGGGATGCGAAGTTGACCTCCCTTTGACCGTAGAAGCACCGTCACGCAGAGCGTCAGATCACTTACGGACGGTCATATGTGCTCTTGTCGGATGGGTCCGTGTGGGGGACGCGAGTTCGGCGTGCCCGCCCGGCGTACTCCTTCATGACCGTCTCAATGCCCCACTTGCTCATGACGGGTTGCATCCCTGACCGAACGAGCACCCCGGACGTGCCGCGCGGGTGCAGGGAGACTGTCTCGTTCTCGATCTTCACCGAGAGGGTCCGCACAAGGGCGACAGGCACCCTGCACGACGCGAGCCCGCACCAGGGGCGCACTCGTAGGGCGGATCCCTCTGGTGCGACGGTCGTGGGTCGCGGCCACTCGGTGCTTCTTGTCCGGCGGACGGCGGGACCGGTCGGGCGCGGGACCGGTCCCGCTCTAGAACTTCGGCGCGTTGCGGGGCCGGTGCACCCGCGTGGTGCGGCGGTCCCGTGCGTTCCAGCACGCCTTGTGCCAGTGCCGGCGGTCGTCGACGCCCGCGTGCTCGGGCCAGGCCACCACGTGCGGCACGGCGGACGGGATGAGCTGGTCGCAGCCGGGGCAGCGGTACGTCTTGCCCTCGGCGCTGGCCCCGGCGACGTGGCGCACGTTCCAGTCCTCGCCCTGCCAGCCCTCCGTGGACTGCCAGCCCCCGTAGCGGCCCGGGCGGTCGTCCTCGGCGCTCGGGCCGGAGGAGCCGGCGGCCTTCGGGCCCTTCGGGCGGTTGCGACGCGGGGACACGGGACACCTCACGGAGCTATACAGGAACCGGGTCATGTCCAGCCTACGCGGCCCGCGGAGGGGTACGCGGAACGCAGCGAACCTCACAAGTGCCCCTCTCCGACCGTTCATTCTGCCGACAATCCGCCAATCCCTTCGCCGGACCGTGTCCTCGGCACGTGTCAGACGGTTATGCCGAGTGGGGGAGCTCCGTGTCGGAGCCAAGGAAGCAGGAAGAGCGATGCGCGTAGGAACGTTCGTGTTGGCGGCCCAGTTCCCGGGCCAGGGCCAGGGGGAGGCGCTGCACCGCGCGGTCCGCTCGGCGGAGGTCACCGAGGAGGCGGGGCTCGACTCGGTCTGGCTGGCCGAGCACCACTTCGTGCCGTACGGCACCTGTCCGTCGGCGATCACGCTGGCCGCCCTGGTGCTCGGCCGCACCCGCCGCGTCCGGGTCGGTACGGCGGTCAGCGTGCTGCCCACCACCCACCCGGTCGCGCTCGGCGAGCAGGCCGCGCTGCTGCACGTGACGAGCGGCGGCCGCTTCACGCTGGGCGTCGGGCGCGGTGGTCCGTGGGTGGACCTGGAGGTGTTCGGCGCCGGGCTGGAGGCGTACGAGCGAAAGTACCCGGAATCACTCGATCTGCTGTTGCGCTGGCTGCGCGAACCGGCGGTGGCGGGCCCCGGCGGCCGTTACGACTTCCGTGAAGTCCCCGTCGTGCCGCGGCCGTCGGAGTGCCTGACGGAGACCGCGGGGCCGGAGGTGCTCGTCGCGTGCACCTCCCCGGCGAGTGTGCGCGCGGCGGCCGAGCGCGGCCTGCCGATGCTGCTCGGCATGCATGTCGGGGACGAGGAAAAGGCCGAGATGGTCGCCCTGTGGCGGCAGCACGCGCGCGCGGTGGGGCGGCCGGCGGCGGAGGTCCTCGGCGCGGGCCACGTGTCGGCCGGCGTCTGCCAGATCGCGGACCGGC
This sequence comes from Streptomyces cinereospinus, assembly GCF_042430725.1. Classification (NCBI taxonomy): domain Bacteria; kingdom Bacillati; phylum Actinomycetota; class Actinomycetes; order Kitasatosporales; family Streptomycetaceae; genus Streptomyces; species Streptomyces cinereospinus. The sequence continues at coordinate 52,384 of NZ_JBHMCY010000035.1, forward strand.
GCACGGACGCGGCGGAGACGCTGCTGAAGGCGATGCCGGGATGGCTCAAACAGGGGCTCGACGCCCATGTCACGGTGGACGGGCGGGAGCGTCGCAAGCGCGATCCGCTGGCCTACACGGAGCTGCTCTGCGGGCTGCACCCGGTGGGCACCCCGCGGCTGTGCGCCGACCGGCTGGCGGCGACCAGCGAGCGCACGGGCGTGTCCCGGTTCGCCCTGCTGGTCGAGGGTTCCGGGGATCTGGCCACGACGGAGGAGAACGTACGGCGGCTGGGCGCCGAGGTGCTGCCCCAGCTGACGTGACCGGCCCCCGCCCCAGAAGGCTTGCCGCTCCGGTACAGATCGCACCTCCCGTGTACGGAGCGGCAAGCAAGCAGTGCACCGTCTCAGCAGTCCCGCAGCTCCGGGGACTGGTTGAGCAGCTGGCCACGGATCGAGGTGAAGCGGGCCAGCCTCTCGTCCGCCGAGGCGTCCAGCGGGAACACCGCCACGCGGTGGCAGTTCTGGAAGGCCAGCCGCACACCGAAGTGCCGCTGCAACGCACCGCGGATGGCGTCACTCGCGAGCGCACGCAGCAGCTGACCGCGTGCCTGCTCGTCCGGCGGGGGCGTCTGGTTGTCGGCGAACTCTCCGCCGTCCACCTTCAGCTGGGCCACCAGGGAGCTGATCATCTCCCATGCGTAGGGCAGGGAGGTCCGGACGCAGTCGACGAAGGCAGCTTCGTCGACCTCGCCTCGCTCGGCCTGTTCGAGTAGGGCCGGTGAGACGTCGAGCGACATGGGTTCTCCTCTCGCACCCCCAACCAGCAGGGGTTGCCGGACAGATGTGGGAGCACGCGAACATGACCACGCTGTGTACACACATCGCGACCTCCCGTTCAATACGGTAGGCAGCCGACGGTGACCGCACCAGAAGAATGCGCACACAGACAGATCCCAGTAGGCGCACAATCGGCCACTACCGAACACGGGTCTTCCCGGACAACAGGGGTGACCCGCCGGGCCCCGGCTCCGGCGGCCGCGGGAGGAGACGGGTGGGCGAATCGCGTGCACACCAGCCCGTCGAGTAGCGTTGCCGACCATGCGTCTCGTCATCGCCCGATGCTCCGTCGACTACGCGGGCCGGCTCACCGCCCACCTCCCCACCGCCCCCCGCCTCATCCTGGTGAAGGCGGACGGCAGCGTCTCCATCCACGCGGACGACCGGGCCTACAAGCCCCTGAACTGGATGTCGCCGCCCTGCACGCTGAAGGAGGGCACCGGCGAGGAGGCCGGCGTCTGGACCGTCGTCAACAAGGCGGGCGAGAAGCTCATCATCACGATGGAGGAGGTCCTGCACGACTCCTCGCACGAACTGGGCGTCGACCCCGGCCTGATCAAGGACGGCGTGGAAGCGCACCTTCAGGAGCTGCTCGCCGACCGCATCGAGACCCTCGGCGAGGGCTACACGCTGATCCGCCGTGAGTACATGACCGCCATCGGCCCGGTCGACATCCTGTGCCGGGACGCCGAGGGCCGGACCGTCGCGGTCGAGATCAAGCGGCGCGGCGAGATCGACGGCGTGGAGCAGCTCACCCGCTATCTGGAGCTGCTGAACCGCGACCCCCGTCTGGCGCCGGTGCGGGGCGTCTTCGCCGCCCAGGAGATCAAACCGCAGGCCCGCGTCCTGGCGACGGACCGCGGGATCGGCTGCCAGGTGCTGGACTACGACGCCCTGCGCGGGATCGAGGACGACAAGCTGCGGCTGTTCTGAAGGCCGCCCTCCGCGCCGTACGCGCACGGCCGTCCCGGCTTTCCGGGGGCTCTACGCGCACGGCGGTGCGCGCCGGGTCCGGTGGACGGACCCGGCTCTGTCGTGTCCGCGGGCTCAGATGACCTGTTCCGGGCCGCCGGGGGTGCCCGTCGCGCTGGACTGCGAGGCGGTGGCGGAGGCGGAGCCGCTGGCGGTGGTGGAGTCGGTCGGCTCCGGGCTGGACGTCGTGGGCGTCGGGCTGGTGGTCGGCGTGGGCGACCCGGAGGTGGTCGGCTCGCCGGTCGGCGTCCCGGGAGACGTCGGCCTCGTCGGGGAGGTCGCCGGCGGCTTCGTGGGCGGGGACGACGGCGAGTCGGGGGCGCCGCCCCCGCCCGGCCGGTGGCTGCCGCTCGGCTCGTCCGACGGCTCCTCCGCCCCGGCCCCGGTGCCCGGATCCCTCGGCGACCGGTCGTCCGTCGTGCCGAGGGTGCCGTCGGGGCCCGGATCCGTCGGCCGGCTGGTGGCGCGGCCCGGGTCGGCCGCGTCGTCCTGGCCCGCCTTCTCCACGCCCGGGCCGCCGTCGTCGGTGCCCTGGCCGGCGGACGGATCGATCTCGACGTGTTCGGACGGGCTCTCGGCGTCGTTGCTGGAGCCGGCGCCGAGCGTGACGACCGTACCGAGCACCGCGACGAGCAGCGCGCCCGCGCCGGCCGCGACGAGGTTGCGCCGGGCCAGGCCGCGCCGGCCGCCGCCCCGGCCGCGGCCAGCCGCCGCACCCGGCGTGGCGCGGTGGGCGACCGGGGCCGGGAAGCCGTCGGGGCGTTGCAGCGGCGGGAACTCCACCCGGGCCGCCGGGACGGCTCCGCCGGACGGCGCCGGCTCCTCCGGGCGGACCTCGGGCGTCTCCTCACCGGCGGCGGCACCGAGCGCGAGCGGCAGCGGGGCGCCGGGTGCCGTGCCCTCCCGGTCGGTCACCAGGGCCAGGGCGCGCCGGCCGGCCACCGTGCCGCGCTTGTCGGCGAGGGCGCCGCGCAGCCCGATGGACGCCTCCAGTTCGGCGCGGGCCCGGTCGAGCCGTCCCTCGCAGAGCGCGAGGACGCCCAGCTCGTGGTGGAAGTAGGCCTGTTCGGCCACGTCCCCGGCGAGCCGTGCGGCCTCGACACCGCAGCGCAGCGCCCGTTCCCAGGCGCTCCAGTGCAGCCCGGCGGCGAACGCGGGCGCGGCCGTGCGGGCCAGCCGCACGGTGGCGCTCTCCTCGCCCTCGGCGGGCGGGACGGTCGCGGGAACCAGGACGGCCAGCGCGGTGAGCAGGGCGTCCGCCTCGACGCACACGCGCTCGGGGGTGACCGAGGGGTGCCCGGCCCACCACGAGTAGTGCCGGGCGGTGGTCAGGGCGTGCTCCTGGGGGTCGTCGGCGTACCCGGCGGCCTCCAGCTGGGTCTGTACGCCGGCGCCCAGCCGGTAGCGGGAGCCGACCGGGGAGACCAGCGCGCACCCCAGCAACTCGCCGAGCGCGGCGTCCGCGTGGGTGTCGCCGACCAGTGCGGGCAGATGCGCCTGGTGGGGCAGCTCGCCGCCGAGCGCCACGGCGATCCGCAGGGCGGCGCGGGCGGAGGCGCTGAGCCGGGAGGCGAGCAGCGCGGCGGGTGCCGCTCCCTCGGCGAGGGAGGGCAGGGGAACGTCGGTGCCGACGGGCGGACCGGGCTCGGCGTCGAAGGGCTCGTCCACGACGACGTCCCGGAAGACGCCGAACTCGTCGAGCGCGTCGGCGCCGGCGCGCAGCCGGTCGCGCTGCCGCAGCAGGGCGCCGGCCTGCGCGAACCGCAGCGGCAGGCCCTCGGACTCGAACCACAGGTCCCCGGCCCAGTTGGCCTCGTCCTCGGTGAGCGGCCGGCCGACGGCGTGTTCGAGCAGCTCCAGGCCGCCGGCGCGGTCGAGGCCGTCGAGGAAGATCTCCTCGATCGCCGCGTCGGCGGACGGCGCGGGCACGTCCGGGGTGGCGGCGACGAGGAAGGCGCACTCCGGGGTGGCGTCCAGCAGTTCGTCGAGCGCGGCACCGCCGAACTCCAGGTCGTCGAGGAGGACGACCGCGCCGATCTCGCCGACGGCGGCGAGCAGTTCGTCCCGTTCCGGGCGGTGCAGGGGCGCGTCGTGGACGGCGTGGAAGAGCTCGTGCAGCAGGTCGGCCGGGGTGCGGTGGAAGCCGGACAGCCGGATGACGCCGTCGGGGGCGAGGTCCGCGCAGTCCTCGGCGACGACGTCGAGCAGGGTGGTGCGGCCGGAGCCGCCGGGGCCGGTGAGGCGTACGGAGCGGCCGCGGGCCAGCAGCCGTACCAGACGCTCGCGTTCGTCCTGGCGGCCGAGGAGCGGCAGGGCGGGCCGGCCCGGGCCGGGCGGCACCGGCGGGGCGGCGGCGCGGGCCACCTCGGCGCGCCGGGCGGGGGGCAGCTTCGCGGGCCGGCCGGGAGCCTCACCGGGCGGGCGGAGTTCTATCTCGCTGCCGTCGACCGGGTTGACGGTGAGCAGCAGGTCGCCGGAGACCAGCTGCACCGTGCGGGCGAGCGCGGGCGCGTGCTGGCCGAAGTCGGAGGTCAGGGAGTCCCTGGGCGGGCGCTGGCGCGGCGAGTTGCCTGCCCCGCGCTCGAACTCACGCGAGCGGGAGGCACCGCCGTCGTCGTGGCCGTACTCCTCGGGTCCCCAGGTGTTCGGGTCCATAGGTATGAGCCCCCCAAAAGCGTCGGGTGCGTCGAGCCCCTCCCGGCCTTGCCGCATTACCACGCTGTCGCTTCTGGTCCGGGCCCGCACGAGGGTGGATCAGACGCGGGCGACCGAACCCTAATCCTTCGGTCAGTATCCACGACAGCCCGGGGTGCCACCGGGTCCGAGACGTCACGGTCTCGTGAGGATTGGGTGCGTCGGGCGTTTCGCCGTGAGCCGCCCGGTCTCCACCGGCCCCGGTGGCGCCCCCGGACCGGGGTCAGACGCGGGGCAGCGACTCCACCCCGATGCCGCCCTCGATGGCCAGGATCCGGTGCAGCCGGGTGGCCACCAGCAGGCGCTGCATCTGCGGCGGTACGCCGCGCAGCACCAGGCGCCGGCCGCAGCGGCCGGCCCGCCGGTGGGCACCCATGATGACCCCGAGTCCGGTGGCGTCCCACGAGTCCAGTTCGGACAGGTCGAGGACGAGGTCGCCGTCGCCGTCGTCGACGGCCGAGTGCAGGACCGTACGGGCGTCCGCCGCGCTGCGGACGTCGAGACGGCCCCCGACGACCACCTCGGCGTGGTCGCCCCTGATGTGCATATGCGCTCCCCGTGAGTGCGATGGCGTACTCGGCTGACGGTGGCTGTGCACCGTCTGACTGCTTCCGTGGCGACGCGGTTGCTGCTTGTCAGCGAACCGATACCGAATTCACCCCGAGGTGTGATGTCTCGGGGGCGTGCGCCGACTCAGTGCTTGTAGAAGCCCTGCCCGCTCTTGCGTCCGATGTCACCGGCGTCAACCATCCGGCGCATCAGCTCCGGCGGAGCGAACTTCTCGTCCTGGGTCTCGGTGTAGATGTTGCTCGTGGCGTGCAGCAGGATGTCGACGCCGGTGAGGTCGGCCGTGGCCAGCGGGCCCATGGCGTGACCGAAGCCGAGCTTGCAGGCCAGGTCGATGTCCTCGGCCGAGGCGACGCCCGACTCGTACAGCTTGGCGGCCTCGACGACGAGCGCCGAGATGAGCCGGGTGGTGACGAAGCCGGCCACGTCGCGGTGGACGACGATGCAGGTCTTGCCGACCGACTCGGCGAACTCCCGTGCGGTGGCGAGGGTCTCGTCGCTGGTCTTGTGGCCGCGGACCAGTTCGCACAGCTGCATCATCGGCACCGGCGAGAAGAAGTGGGTGCCGACGACCCGCTCCGGGCGCTCCGTCACGGCCGCGATCTTGGTGATCGGGATGGCGGAGGTGTTGGAGGCGAGCACGGCGTCCGGGCGCACGATCCCGTCCAGGGTGCGGAAGATCTCGTGCTTGACGTCCAGCCTCTCGAAGACGGCCTCGACGACGATGTCGGCGTCGGCGGCGGCGTCCAGATCGGTGGTCGCGGTGATCCGGGCGAGGGCGGCGTCGGCGTCCTCGGCCGCCAGCCGGCCCTTGGCGACGAACTTGTCGTACGACGCCCGGATGCCGTCGGTGCCCCGCTCGAGCGCCTCGTCGGTGACGTCGCGCAGGACCACGTCCCAGCCCGCCTGGGCGGAGACCTGGGCGATGCCGGATCCCATGAGGCCGGCCCCGATGACGGCGAGCTTCCGTGCCACTGACGACTCCCCTGGTGATGCTTGCGCGCTGTCGACGATCCTCTCCGGCGGACCCTAGCGTCCGTGAGGCCCTGTGTGACCGGTTAGTAACGCGCGTCACGTCTCACATGACGGACATCACACCGGCACGGCTCACCGGGCGCCCCGTACGGCGTAGTTGGGCGCCTTCTCCCCCGACGGATCCGCCGGCCGCCGGGCGGCCCGCCGGCACTACGCTGGCCTCATGGTCAACCTGACGCGCATCTACACCCGCACCGGCGACCGGGGCACCACCGCTCTCGGTGACATGAGCCGGGTCGCCAAGACCGACCCGCGGATCTCGGCCTACGCGGACGCCAACGAGGCCAACGCCGTGATCGGCACGGCGATCGCGCTGGGCGGCCTGGACGAGGAGATCGTCAAGGTCCTCACCCGCGTCCAGAACGACCTGTTCGACGTGGGCGCGGACCTGAGCACGCCGGTGGTGGAGAACCCCGCGTACCCACCGCTGCGGGTCGAGCAGTCCTACGTCGACAGGCTGGAGGCGGACTGCGACCGCTTCCTGGACGGGCTGGACAAGCTGCGCTCCTTCATCCTGCCGGGCGGCACGCCGGGCGCCGCCCTGCTGCACCAGGCCTGCACCGTCGTACGGCGGGCCGAGCGCTCCACGTGGGCGGCGCTGGAGGCGCACGGCGAGACGATGAACCCGCTCACCGCGACCTATCTGAACCGGCTGTCGGACCTGCTGTTCATCCTCGCGCGGACCGCGAACAAGGAACGGGGCGACGTGCTGTGGGTGCCCGGCGGCGAGCGCTGAGCCGGGGCACCCCGGTCAGCGGCGCGGCGTGCCGCGTCCCCGCCCGGCGGTGACCGGCTCCGGGGCGTCGGGCGCCCTCTTCGGCCAGACGGCGTAGCTGAGGGCGATCAGGCCGTGGATGCCGGCCGCGCGCCAGGCGACGAGGATCCAGCTGCGCAGGGGGCCGGTGCGCCCCGGGTCGCCCACGTACCACGTCGCGGCCAGCAGGAGCAGGCTCGCCACCGCCGCGGCCACGACCGTGCCGAGCCAGATCCGCCCCTCGTGCCGGGCCCGCGCCATCCCGTACCGGGGCGGCCGGACCGGCGGCGCGCCGCCGCCGAGGCGGTGCGCGGCGTGGCCGTCGAGCCAGGTCACCGTGCGGTGGCCGTGGCCCACGGTGCAGCCGATGTAGAGGGCGGCCAGACCGTGCTTCCAGCCGGGGTCGGCGCCGTTCCTGAGGTCGATGACGGTGGCGGCCAGCAGGACGACCTCCAGCAGCGGTTCGAGCAGCAGCAGGGCCAGCCCCGTGCGGCGCATCCGCAGCACGTAGCGGAAGAACAGCCCCGCGGCCAGCAGCACCCAGAAGCCGACCTCGCAGACGACGATCAACGCGACGATCACGGCGCACTCCTCTCGGTCACCCCTCCAGGCTCCCGTCCGGACCGGCCGGACGCGTCGTCGCCGGTGACGAACCGCCGCTGCATCCTTCGATGTACTCGCGGACCGTCCCGCCGGACCAGGCGCCGGGCACGTCCGCCGTGTTGGATGGTGCCATGGCCGTACCACTCCCCCGCCCGCGCCGCTTCGACCTGTACGTCGGGGTGGCCGGGCTGCTCGGCGGGCTGCTGCTGTGGGGCATCGGCCTCGGCGTCCGCCCGGCCGGCGAGCCGGTCGTGCTGTGGCCGGGGCGCTGGCCGCTGCTGGTGCCGCTCGCCGTGATGGCGGGCTGCGAGACGCTGCGCCGGGCCGCCCCGCGCACCGCCCTGCTCACCGGCACGGCCGCGCTGGTCGCGGACACCCTCACGCAGGGCAGTCTGATCACCGTCCTGATGTACACCGACGTGATGTACGCGGCCGTGCTGTACGGCACCCCCGCCTCGGCCCGCCGCGTCCCCCGGATCGCCGGCCTGCTCACGGTGGCCGCGACGATCGTGCCGTTCGCGGTGTGGCGGGTGCCGGAGGCCCTGCTGATCGGGGCCGCCGTCGGCATCGTCGCCTTCGCGCCCGCCTCCACCGGTCTGATCGTGCGCAACCACCGCGAGGCCGCCGACGCCGCCCGGCTGCGCGCCGAGCAGACCGCGCTGCTCGCCGAGATGGACCGGGTCCAGGCGGTCACGGCGGAACGCGCGCGGATGGCCCGGGAGTTGCACGACATGGTCGCCAACCACCTGTCCGCGATCGCCATCCACTCCACCGCCGCGCTCTCCCTGGACGAGCCGGAGACCACCCGGCAGGCGCTCGGTGTCATCCGGGAGAACAGCGTCGAGGGGCTGGCGGAGATGCGCCGGCTGATCGGGCTGCTGCGTGACTCCGGCGGCGACACGGAACCCGCCGCGGCGCCCACCCTGGAGGGGCTCGGCGCGCTGGTGGACACCGCCCGCGCCAACGGCCTGGACGTCGCCCTCGTCGCCGAGCACGGCACGGGTCTGCCCGCGCCGGTGGAGCTGGCGGCCTACCGGATCGTGCAGGAGTCGCTCACCAACGCCCTCAAGCACGCCGGGCCCGGCCGGGTCCAGGTCGCGCTGCGGCACCGCGACGGCTCCCTGGACATCACCGTGACCAGCCCGTACGGCGACCGGGACGGCCCCCGGGCGCCCGGCTCCGGCGCCGGCCTGATCGGCATGCGGGAGCGGGCCGCCCTGCTGGACGGCAGCTTCGCGGCGGGGCCGGAGGACACACCCGGGGGCCGGGTCTGGGCGGTACGGACCACGCTCCCCCTCATCGAAGGAGTGACCGAATGATCCGTGTGCTGGTCGCCGAGGACCAGTCGGCCGTACGGGCCGGGCTCGTGCTCATCCTGCGCAGCGCGCCCGACATCGAGGTGGTCGGTGAGGCGTCCGACGGCGAGGAGGCGGTGGCGCTCGCCCGCGAACTGCGGCCGGACGTGGTGCTGATGGACGTGCAGATGCCGCGGCTGGACGGGGTGGCGGCCACCCGGCAAGTGGTGGCGGAGGGGCTGGCCGACGTGCTCGTCCTGACCACCTTCGACCTGGACGCGTACGTGTTCGGCGCGCTGCGCGCTGGCGCCGGCGGGTTCCTGCTGAAGAACACGGAGGCGAAGGACCTGCTGGCGGCGGTCCGCACGGTGGCGGGCGGGGAGGGACTGATCGCCCCGGCGGTCACCCGCCGGCTGATCGCCGAGTTCGCCGCGCAGCCGGCCCGGGAGCCGAGGGCCGACACCGCGGTGCTGGACGCCCTGACCCGGCGCGAGCGCGAGGTGCTGTCGTGTCTCGGCGAGGGGCTGTCCAACGCCGCCGTCGCGGCCCGCCTCGACATGGCGGAGGCGACGGTGAAGACGCACGTCAGCCGGTTGCTGGGCAAGCTGGGGCTGCGCAGCCGGGTGCAAGCGGCGGTACTGGCACAGGAGTTGGGGATCTAGCGGGCGCCGACGCACCGCGGGGGCAGCGGCTCGGAGCAGTGGTCCAGACCTATTGACCTATGGTCCAGACCTTTCTATCCTCGCCGCACTGAGGGTCCGATGGCTCAGTCATCCCCCGACAACCCCATAAGGAGGCGCAGCATGCGCTTCAGACACAGAGCCGCGGCAGGGTTCGCGACCCTGCTGCTCCCGCTGGCCGGTCTGGTCGGTCTCGCGAGCCCCGCCCAGGCGGCCACCTCGGCCACGGCCACCTACGCCAAGACCCAGGACTGGGGCACCGGCTTCGAGGGCAGGTGGACCGTCAAGAACACCGGCACCACCACCCTGAACTCCTGGACCGTGGAGTGGGACTTCCCCTCCGGCACGTCCGTCACGTCCGCCTGGGACGCCGACGTCACCTCCTCCGGCACCCACTGGACGGCCAGGAACAAGGCCTGGAACGGCACCCTCGCCCCCGGTGCCTCCCTCACCTTCGGCTTCAACGGCACCGGCACGGGCGCCCCCGCCGGCTGCAAGCTGAACGGCGGCAGTTGTGACGGCGGCGGCTCGGTCCCCGGCGACAACCCGCCCTCCGCGCCGGGCACCCCGACCGCCTCCGGCGTCACCGACACCTCGGTGCGGCTCACCTGGAGCGCCGCCACCGACGACAAGGGCGTCACGAACTACGACGTCCTGCGCGGCGGCACCAAGGTCGCCACCGTCACCACCACGAGCTGGACGGACACCGGCCTGACCGCCGGTACCGACTACGCGTACACCGTCCAGGCCCGGGACACCGCCGACCAGACCGGCCCGGTCAGCGCCTCGGTCGCGGTCCGCACCACCGGCGGCTCCACCGGCCCCGGCCCGCAGCCCGGCGCGAAGGTCAACCTCGGCTACTTCACCGAGTGGGGCGTCTACGGCCGCAACTACCACGTCAAGAACCTGGTCACCTCCGGCACCGCCTCGAAGATCACCCACATCAACTACGCGTTCGGCAACGTCAGCAACGGTCAGTGCACCGTCGACGACACCTACGCCGCGTACGACAGGGCCTACACCGCCGACCAGTCGGTCAGCGGCACCGCCGACACCTGGGACCAGCCGCTGCGCGGCAACTTCAACCAGCTGCGCCAGCTGAAGGCCAAGTACCCGCACATCAAGGTGCTGTACTCGTTCGGCGGCTGGACCTACTCCGGCGGCTTCGGCCAGGCCGCGCAGAACGCCGCCGCGTTCGCCAAGTCCTGCAAGGCCGTCGTGGAGGACCCGCGCTGGGCCGACGTCTTCGACGGCATCGACATCGACTGGGAGTACCCCAACGCCTGCGGCCTGACCTGCGACACCTCCGGCCCGGCGGCGTTCCGGGTCCTCATGCAGGCCCTGCGCGCCGAGTTCGGACGCGACTACCTGGTCACCGCGGCCATCACCGCCGACGGCTCCTCCGGCGGCAAGATCGACGCGGCCGACTACGGCGGCGCCGCGCAGTACCTCGACTGGTACAACGTGATGACGTACGACTACTTCGGCGCCTTCGACACGGACGGCCCGACCGCCCCGCACTCCCCGCTCACCTCGTACCCGGGGATCCCGGCGGCCGGCTTCAACTCGGCCGACGCGATCGCCAAGCTGAAGTCGAAGGGCGTCCCGTCCGCCAAGCTGCTGCTCGGCATCGGCTTCTACGGTCGCGGCTGGACCGGCGTCACCCAGTCGGCCCCCGGCGGCGCGGCGACCGGCGCGGCCCCCGGCACCTACGAGGCGGGCATCGAGGACTACAAGATCCTCAAGAACACCTGCCCGGTCACCGGCACCATCGCCGGTACGGCCTATGCGCACTGCGGCACCAACTGGTGGTCCTACGACACCCCGTCGACCATCGCCGGGAAGATGACCTGGGCCAAGAACCAGGGGCTGGGCGGCGCCTTCTTCTGGGAGTTCAGCGGCGACACCGGCAACGGCGAACTGGTCACCGCCATCAGCAACGGGCTGAAGTAGCCCGCACCGCACCACCCCTGAGCACCATCGACGCTCCCCCCGGACTCCGTCCGGGGGGACCCCCGCCCGGCGGGTGAACGAGGCTACGCCACGTTCACCCGCTGTCCGGGCGGGGCTGCCTCCAGCCACGCGAGGAAACCGGTCAGCGCGTCCTCGCTCATGGCGAGTTCCAGGCGCGTGCCCCGGTGCAGACAGGCCAGCACCACCGAGTCGGACAGGAGCGCCAGCTCCTCCTCGCCCTCGGGCAGCCGGCGGCCGGCCACCTCGATGGCGGACCGCTCCAGGACGCGGCGCGGGCGGGGGGCGTAGGAGAAGACGCGGAACCACTCCACCCGGTCGCCGTTGTAGCGGGCCACACCGTACGCCCAGCCCTTGCCGCCGGTGTCGGGTTTCTCGGCCACGTCCCAGCGCAGGCTGCAGTCGAAGGTGCCGCCGGACCGCTGGATGAGCCGGCGGCGCAGGCCGAAGACGAACAGCCCCAGCACCACCAGCGCGACGACGATTCCGCACACAGTCAGAGCGAGGACCATCGGCACCGACCTCCTCGTCTCCTAGGTAACGGAACGTAAAAAACACCCATATCCGCCTCAGCCGCGGTCGGCTCCGGATTGCTCCGGTGCCGACCGCGGCTGAGTGACGTCATCGCACGGCGGACTCGGTCAACGGGCCGCCGTCGCCGCCCGCAGTCGGACGTCCGCGCGGCGCTGGGCCTCGGCGTCGTCCTCCGCCTTCGCGCGCTCCAGCTCCTGCTCGACGCGCTTGACGTCGATCTCGTCGGCCAGCTCGGCGATCTCGGCCAGCAGGGACAGCTTGTCGTCCGCGAACGAGATGAAACCGCCGTGCACCGCGGCGACGACCGTTCCACCATCACTCGTCCGGATGGTCACCGGGCCCGACTCCAGCACACCGAGCAGCGGCTGGTGACCGGGCATGACGCCGATGTCGCCGGACGTGGTACGCGCGACGACCAGGGTGGCCTCGCCGGACCAGACCTGGCGGTCCGCAGCGACCAGCTCGACGTGCAGCTCAGCAGCCAAGGGTGGCTCCTCGGGTCACCACCCGGCGGTTCGGCCGGGTGTTGGTTACAAGTCTAATGGGCGTGGCAGAGGGGGCGGGACGACCCCGCCCCCTCACGACACGAGCACGCGGGCCCGGGTCAGGAGACGCCCAGCTCCTTCGCGTTCTTCTTCAGGTCCTCGAGACCACCGCACATGAAGAACGCCTGCTCGGGGAAGTGGTCGTACTCGCCGTCGCAGATCGAGTTGAACGCGGCGATCGACTCGTCCAGCGGCACGTCCGAGCCGTCCACGCCGGTGAACTGCTTGGCGACGTGGGTGTTCTGGGACAGGAAGCGCTCCACGCGACGGGCCCGGTGGACGACGAGCTTGTCCTCCTCGCCGAGCTCGTCGATACCGAGGATCGCGATGATGTCCTGGAGGTCCTTGTACTTCTGCAGGATGTTCTTGACGCGCATGGCGGCGTCGTAGTGGTCCTGCGCGATGTACCGCGGGTCCAGGATGCGGGACGTGGAGTCCAGCGGGTCCACGGCCGGGTAGATGCCCTTCTCCGAGATCGGACGGGAGAGCACCGTCGTCGCGTCGAGGTGGGCGAACGTGGTGGCCGGGGCCGGGTCGGTCAGGTCGTCCGCGGGGACGTAGATCGCCTGCATCGAGGTGATCGAGTGACCACGGGTCGAGGTGATGCGCTCCTGGAGGAGACCCATCTCGTCGGCCAGGTTCGGCTGGTAGCCCACCGCGGAGGGCATACGGCCGAGCAGGGTCGACACCTCGGAACCGGCCTGCGTGAAGCGGAAGATGTTGTCGATGAAGAACAGCACGTCCTGCTTCTGGACGTCACGGAAGTACTCGGCCATGGTGAGGCCGGCCAGCGCGACGCGCAGACGGGTGCCCGGGGGCTCGTCCATCTGGCCGAAGACCAGCGCGGTCTTGTCGATGACGCCCGAGTCCGACATCTCCTCGATGAGGTCGTTGCCCTCACGGGTGCGCTCACCGACACCGGCGAACACGGAGACACCGTCGTGGTTGTTGGCGACGCGGTAGATCATCTCCTGGATGAGCACCGTCTTGCCGACGCCGGCACCGCCGAACAGACCGATCTTTCCACCCTTGACGTACGGGGTGAGAAGGTCGATGACCTTGACGCCGGTCTCGAACATCTCGGTCTTCGACTCGAGCTCGTCGAAGTTCGGGGCCTTGCGGTGGATGGACCAGCGCTCGCCCTCGTAGGTCTCGTCGACGTTCAGCACCTCACCGAGGGTGTTGAACACCTTGCCCTTGGTGAAGTCGCCGACCGGGACGGTGATGCCCGTACCGGTGTCGGTGACGGCGGCCTGGCGGACCAGACCGTCGGTCGGCTGCATCGAGATGGTGCGGACCAGGCCGTCACCCAGGTGCTGGGCGACCTCCAGGGTCAGCGTCTTCTTCTCGCCGGCGTTGGCCGGGTCGGCCACCTCGACGTGAAGGGCGTTGTAGATGTCCGGCATCGCGTCGACGGGGAACTCCACGTCGACGACCGGGCCGATGACCCGCGCGACGCGGCCGGTGGCCACGCCCGACGCAGCGGTCGGCTCAACAGTGGTGGTCATTAGTTGTCACTCCCCGCGGTCGCGTCGGCCAGGGCGCTCGCGCCACCGACGATCTCGCTGATTTCCTGGGTGATTTCGGCCTGGCGGGCCGCGTTGGCAAGACGGGAGAGCGTGTTGATCAGCTCGCCCGCGTTGTCAGTGGCCGACTTCATCGCGCGCCGGGTGGCGGCGTGCTTCGAAGCGGCCGACTGGAGCAGCGCGTTGTAGATCCGGCTCTCGACGTACCGCGGCAGCAGGGCGTCCAGGACGTCCTCCGCCGACGGCTCGAAGTCGTACAGCGGGAGGATCTCGCCCTTGGGCTTGGCCTCCGCGGCGACCTCGTCGAGGCTGAGCGGCAGCAGCCGCGCGTCCAGCGCGGTCTGCGTCATCATCGAGACGAACTCGGTGAAGACGATGTGGAGCTCGTCCACGCCGCCGTCCGCCGTGTCCTTCTCGATGGCCTCGATCAGCGGCGCCGCGACCTTCTTGGCGTCCGCGTACGAGGGCTCGTCGGTGAAGCCGGTCCACGACTCCGCGATCCTGCGCTCACGGAAGTTGTAGTGGGCGACACCGCGTCGGCCGACGATGTACGTGTCGACCTGCTTGCCCTCGCGCTCCAGCCGCTCGGTGAGCTGCTCCGCCGCCTTGATGGCGTTGGAGTTGAACGCACCGGCCAGACCCCGGTCGCTGGTCAGCAGCAGCACCGCGGACCGGGTGACCGTCTCGGCCTGGGTGGTGAGCGGGTGCTTGGTGTTCGACCCGGTGCCGACCGCCGTGACCGCGCGGGTCAGTTCCTGCGCGTACGGCGTGGAGGCCGCCACCTTGCGCTGCGCCTTGACGACGCGCGAGGCGGCGATCATCTCCATCGCCTTGGTGATCTTCTTGGTCGCGGTGACGGATCGGATGCGACGCTTGTAGACCCGGAGCTGGGCTCCCATGAGTCAGGTCCCTTCCTTACGTCACTTGGCGGCGGCGGCCAGGGTGTCCTCGCCGAGCAGCTTGCCGTCCGAGGTCTCGAACTGCTTCTTGAACTCGACGATGGCGTCGGCGACGGCCGAGAGGGTGTCGTCCGACATCTTGCCGCCCTCCTTGATGGAGGTCATGAGGCCCTGCTCCTTGCGGTGCAGGTACTCCAGCAGCTCCCTCTCGAAGCGGCGGATGTCGGCGACCGGCACCTCGTCCATCTTGCCGGTGGTGCCGGCCCAGATGGAGACGACCTGGTCCTCGGTGGACATCGGCTGGTACTGAGCCTGCTTCAGCAGCTCGACCATCCGCTGGCCCCGCTCCAGCTGCGCCTTCGACGCGGCGTCCAGGTCGGAACCGAAGGCGGCGAACGCCTCCAGCTCACGGAACTGGGCCAGGTCGACACGCAGACGGCCGGAGACCTGCTTCATCGCCTTGTGCTGCGCGGAACCACCGACTCGGGAGACGGAGATACCGACGTTCAGCGCGGGACGCTGACCGGCGTTGAACAGGTCCGACTCCAGGAAGCACTGGCCGTCGGTGATGGAGATGACGTTGGTCGGGATGAACGCCGAGACGTCGTTGGCCTTGGTCTCGACGATCGGCAGACCGGTCATCGAACCGGCGCCCATCTCGTCGGAGAGCTTTGCGCAGCGCTCCAGCAGGCGTGAGTGCAGGTAGAAGACGTCACCCGGGTAGGCCTCACGGCCCGGCGGGCGGCGCAGCAGCAGGGACACGGCGCGGTAGGCGTCGGCCTGCTTCGACAGGTCGTCGAAGATGATCAGGACGTGCTTGCCCTCGTACATCCACTGCTGGCCGATGGCCGAGCCGGTGTACGGCGCCAGGTACTTGAAGCCGGCCGGGTCGGACGCCGGGGCGGCGACGATCGTCGTGTACTCCAGCGCGCCGTTCTCCTCCAGAGCGCGGCGGACCGACGCGATGGTGGAGCCCTTCTGGCCGATGGCGACGTAGATGCAGCGGACCTGCTTGCCCGGGTCGCCGGTGCGCCAGTTGTCGCGCTGGTTGATGATCGTGTCGACGGCCAGGGCGGTCTTGCCGGTCTGGCGGTCACCGATGATCAGCTGACGCTGACCGCGGCCGATGGGGGTCATCGCGTCGACGGCCTTGTAGCCGGTCTCCATCGGCTCGTGCACCGACTTGCGCTGCATGACCGTGGGGGCCTGCAGCTCGAGGGCGCGGCGGCCGGACGTCTCGATCTCGCCGAGGCCGTCGATCGGGTTGCCGAGGGGGTCGACCACGCGGCCGAGGTAGCCCTCGCCGACCGCGACGGAGAGGACCTCACCGGTGCGCGTGACCGGCTGACCCTCCTCGATGCCGCTGAACTCACCGAGGACGATGGCGCCGATCTCGCGCTCTTCCAGGTTGAGCGCGAGGCCGAGGGTGCCGTCCTCGAACTTCAGCAGTTCGTTGGCCATGGCCGAGGGCAGACCCTCGACCTTCGCGATGCCGTCGCCGGCAAGGGTGACCGTACCGACCTCCTCGCGCGAGGCCGCGTCCGGCTTGTACGACTGGACGAAGGTCTCCAGTGCGTCCCGGATCTCCTCCGGCCGGATCGTGAGCTCCGCCATCTGGGTTCCCTGCTCTCCTTGTTGGGCCCGAAGTTTCACTTTGGGGGTCTGGGGGCGACCCCCAGGATTCTTCTGTACGGCCCAACCAGGGCCGTCATAAGTACGTACTGCTATGAAGTTGCTGCTAGCTCGCCAGTCGGCGGCCGGCGTCCTCGATACGGTCGGCGAGGGAGCCGTTGATGACCTCGTCACCGACCTGCACCCGGATCCCGCCGAGGACCGCCGGGTCCACGTCGAGGTTGAGGTGCATCCGGCGGCCGTAGAGCTTGGCCAGCGCGGCGCCGAGGCGCTGCTTCTGGCCGTCGCTCAGCGGTACCGCCGAGGTGACGACGGCGACCATGCGGTCCCGGCGCTCGGCGGCGAGCTTGGACAGGGACTCGAGGCCCGACTCCAGGCTACGTCCCCGCGGCGCGGTCACAAGGCGCGTCACCAGACGCTCGGTGGTCGCATCGGCCCGTCCGCCGAGCAGGCTGCGCAGCAGCTCGCTCTTGGCCGAGGCGGTGGCCGCACGGTTGGTCAGCGCGGCACGCAGCTCGGTGCTCGAGGCGACGATCCGGCCGAACCGGAAGAGCTCGTCCTCGACGTTGTCGAGGGTGCCCGTCCGCTGCGCGGCGGTGAGGTCGGCGGTGTTCGCCAGCTGCTCCAGCGCGTCCACCAGGTCGCGGGGCTGCGACCAGCGGGAGCGCACCAGACCGGCCAGCAGGTCGACGGTCTCGCCGCTGACCTGGCCGCCGAGCAGGCGCTGAGCCAGCTCGGCCTTGGCCTCACCGGCCTGCGCCGGGTCGGTCAGGACCCGACGCAGCGACACCTCGCGGTCGAGCAGCGCGGTGACGGCCGCCAGCTCGCCGGCGAGCCGCGCCGCGTCCACGGACGTGTTGTCCGTCAGCGCGTCGAGACGCTCACGTCCGGCTGCCAGGGCCTCGCGGCTCGCTCCGTTCATCGCGTGGCCTCGGCCTTCTCCTCGAGCTCGTCGAGGAAGCGGTCGATCACACGGCTCTGGCGGGCGTGGTCCTCGAGGGACTCACCGACCAGCTTGCCGGCCAGCTCGGTGGCGAGCTTGCCGACGTCCTGCCGGAGCGCCGACGAGGCGGCCTTGCGGTCGGCCTCGATCTGGGCGTGGCCGGCGGTGACGATCTCCTCGCGCTGCCGCTGACCCTCCGCGCGCATCTCGGCGATGAGCGCGGCACCCTGCTCCTGCGCCTCCTGGCGCAGCCGCGCGGCCTCGTGCCGGGCCTCGGCGAGCTGGGCCTTGTACTGCTCAAGGACGCTCTGGGCCTCGACCTTCATGGTCTCGGCCTCTTCAATACCGCCTTCGATCGCCGTGCGGCGCTCCTCCAGAACCTTGTTGATGTTCGGAAGCAGCTTCTTCCAGAAGATGAAGAAGACGATGGCGAAGGCGATGGTGCCGACGAGCAGCTCCGGGCCCGGCGGGAGGAGCGGGTTCTGCTCCTCCTCGGCCGCCAGCTGCACCAGGTTGGCGATCACATCAGTGCCTTTCGTCGAATCGTGTCGGTGCGTAAGGGCTCTTACTGACCGAACACGAACGGCATAACGATGCCGATGAGGGCGAGCGCCTCACAGAAGGCGAAGCCGAGGATCTGGTTGGCGCGGATCAGACCGGCCGCCTCGGGCTGACGGGCGAGGGCCTGGGTGCCGTTGCCGAAGATGATGCCGATGCCGATGCCAGGGCCGATGGCGGCGAGACCGTAGCCGATGGAACCGAGGGAACCGGAGACCTCAGCGGCAAGCTGCACAGCGGACATGCTGTAACTTCCTTCTCTTTGCGGACCGGTGGGGGTTGGCCACCGGACGACTGGGGGTGCGGGCTGGTGGGATGGCTCAGTGGTGCTCGGCGAGAGCGCCCTGAACGTAGGAGCAGGCCAGCAGTACGAAGACGTACGCCTGGACGGCCTGCACGAAGAGCTCGAAGAGGATCATGACGATGGTCATGAGGAACGAGACGCCGGCGGCCGGGATCATGTAGCTGTTCAGCAGGTACCAGCTGGCGACGGTGAACATCACGAGCAGCAGGTGGCCGGCGAACATGTTGGCGAAGAGCCGGACCGCGTGGGTGAAGGGCCTCACGAGGACGTTCGAGAAGAACTCGATGACCACGACGAGCGGCAGCACCGGGCCGAGCGACTTGTCGTAACCGGTGAGGTTCTTGAACCCGCCCGCGAAGCCGTGCCTCTTGAAGGTGAGTCCGAGCCACACCACGTAGACGACCGCGGCGAGCACCGCCGGGAACGCGATGATCGACGACACCGGGAACTGGGCCAGCGGAATCACCGACCAGATGTTCATGATCCAGATGAAGAAGAAGAGGGAGACCATGAGCGGTACCCACTTCTCTCCCTCCTTCTTGCCGAGGGTCTCGTAGACGATCCCGCGGCGGACGAAGTCGTAGCCCGCCTCACCGACCATCTGCAGCTTGCCCGGCACCACCTTGGCCTTGCCGAAGGCCGCCCAGAAGAAGCCGATGACGAGCACGGTGGTGATGAGCGCGAGCAGCATCACCTTGTTGAACTCGAACCCCCCGACCGTGGCGATCGGCTGGAAGAGGAACGAGTGCAGGCCCGGAGCCGGGAAGCCACACCCGTTGTCGGACATGACCCGGCAACTCCAGTCAAAGGCGAGCTGGGTCTGGTCAGCACTCACCACGGGCTCCTTCGGCGTGACGCATGGGTACGGCAACCTCGTTGTGTCGGCGCGGCACGCGGCCGCGGGTCGGCACCGGACTGGTGTTACGGATGTGGGGGCGGCCGGGGGACATCGAGCCTCGCGATCGAGCAGGCGTCAGCTCAGATGCCCGCGCCCGCGATGCCGCAGTTGGCACCGGACGATAGCAGGAGTTCTCACTGGCCTTTATCCCGCCCCTACCCCTCACGACGACGGCCCTGTCTTCTCGGGCTGCTCGCTCTTCGAGGCGTCCGGATCGACGTAGAAGATCCTGGCCTTCAGGTGCGCACGGGCCTGCGCGGCCATCCAGACGACGGTCGCGACGACGAGGCCGACGGCGAACGTCCTCGGGTTGAAGAGAGAGGTGTCCTGGAAGAGGGCGACGAAGATCAGGAGCAGCAGGAGCTGGGCGACGTAGAGCATCATGCCCATGGCCTGGAACAGCTGCGGGAGCGTTTTTGCCGTCCACTGCAGAACGTAGAGGCCGATTCCCATGAACAGGATGGCCAGGACCGTGCCGACGGCGGCACCGAGCGCGCCCTCGCCGCCGGCGACCGCACCGCTGACGGCCACCGTGACCACACCGACAGCGGCTGCGGGCGCAGCTGTCTGCAACAGGTTCCGGGCGTCATTGGACGGCATGGCGGCAACTCCGCTTTCACAGGGGGGGCAGGGTGTCGTCATGGACGAGCGTAGTCCCGGGCTGAGAGAGAACCTCATGCCGGTGGACCGTCGCACCACGGTCCTTCGGCTCTATCCGGGGGGTTCTCGTGAACGGTATCACAAACTATTTGATGAGGTCTTTACCTGACGGTGTGCGGACTGTCACACATGAGAGTGACCGTGCGCGTCTGTGCAGCAACTGAGCCGCTTTGTCTGGTATTGGGGTTTCCGTTCCCCCACGGCTTGGCAATGCCTTAGTCAGATTCTTACCTTGTGAGGCGGGAGCGGGAGCCGACAGCGGTCGCCCCGTTGACCCCGGAGACCCCTGCGGCCACAGGCGTGCGCTCGTCCTCCCCGGCCGGAACCCCGGCCGGAACCCCGGCCGGGACCTCGGCGGCGGAATGCATCGGCGGACGGCGCCGGCGGTAGCGCGGCGGCACGAAGTGCTCGGCCCACAGCGGCGCGCGCGGGGTGAAGCGGGGAAGCAGCAGCAGGATCAGACCGATGGCGCTGAGCAGCACCACGCCCAGCACGATCCACATCGACGCCGAGTTCACCGAGTAGCCGAGGGCGCCGAAGGCGATCAGCGCCGACCAGAAGTACATGATCAGCACCGAGCGGCTGTGGGAGTGGCCGATCTCCAGCAGCCGGTGGTGCAGGTGGCCCCGGTCGGCGGCGAACGGGGACTGGCCGCGCCAGGTGCGGCGCACGATGGCGAGGATCAGGTCGGCCGCCGGGATCGCGATGATGGTCAGCGGCATCAGCAGCGGGATGTAGACCGGCACCATCTGGTGCACCGCGTTGCGCTCGGAGCCGGAGAACAGCTTCATCACGTCCGGGTCGACCTGCCCGGTCACCGAGATCGCGCCGGCCGCCAGCACCAGCCCGATGAGCATCGACCCGGAGTCGCCCATGAAGATGCGCGCCGGGTGCATATTGTGCGGCAGGAAGCCCAGGCACATGCCCATCAGGATCGCCGCGAACAGGGTGGCCGGGGCGGCGGCCTCGATGCCGTACGAGTACCAGATCCGGTACGCGTACATGAAGAACGCGGCCGACGCGATGCACACCATGCCCGCCGCCAGGCCGTCCAGCCCGTCGACGAAGTTGACCGCGTTGATGGTGATGACGACCAGCGCCACCGTCAGCAGCGTGCCCTGCCACTGGGTCAGCGCCACCGTGCCGACGCCCGGGACCGGCAGCCACAGGATCGTCAGGCCCTGCATCACCATCACGCCGGCGGCGATCATCTGGCCGCCCAGCTTGATCAGGGCGTCGATCTCGAACTTGTCGTCCAGCACCCCGATGAGCCAGATCAGCGCCGCCCCGGAGAGCAGCGCGCGCGGTTCGTTGGACCGCTCGAAGACCTCGCTGAGGTTGGTGAGGTGGTCGGCGACCAGCAGGCCGGCGCACAGGCCGAAGAACATCGCGATCCCGCCGAGCCGCGGCGTGGGTTCCCGGTGCACGTCACGCGCCCGGATCTCCGGCATCGCCCCGGCCACGATCGCGAACTTCCGCACCGGTCCGGTCAGCAGGTACGTCACCGCGGCCGTGATGCAGAGCGTCAGCAGGTATTCACGCACGGGCTTCCCCACAGGTCTCGCTGGCCATCTCAGCCCCACACCCTAGCGAGGGACGCATATGGGTGGGGACTTCCGGGTAGCGACGATGGTTGCACGTGTGGCTGTGTACGGATTTCCTGTTACCCCCGCTCACCGCGGATACGGCGGAAATCCACCCGCCAGCTCCCGGACTTCCTCACGCACCGCCCGGCTGTCGGCCTGGTCCCGCAGCACCCCCGCGATCAGCTTGGCGATCCGGGTCATCTCCCCCTCCCCCATGCCCTGCGTGGTGACCGCCGCGGTGCCCAGGCGCAGGCCCCGGGCGTCGGCGTGCGGCAGCGCACAGCAGTCCAGCACGATTCCGGCGGCGGCGAGCCGGCCGCGGGCGGCGCGGCCGTCGACGCCGAGCGGCGCCGGGTCGGCGGTGATGAGGTGGGTGTCCGTGCCGCCGGTGGTGACGCCGAGCCCCTCGGCGGTGAGCGCGGCGGCCAGCGCCCGGGCGTTGGCGACCACCTGATGGGCGTACGCCCGGAAGGCCGGTGTCGCCGCCTCGCCGAAGGCGACGGCCTTGGCGGCGACGGTGTGCATCTGGGCGCCGCCCTGGGTGAACGGGAACACCGCCCGGTCGACGCGTCCGGCCAGCTCGGCGGAGCACAGGATCATGCCGCCGCGCGGTCCGCGCAGCACCTTGTGCGTGGTGGCGCACACCACGTCGGCGTACGGCACGGGGCTGGGCGCCGCTCCCCCGGCGACGAGCCCGATGGGGTGGGCGGCGTCGGCGATGAGGTAGGCGCCCACCTCGTCGGCGACCTCGCGGAAGAAGGCGTGGTCGATGTGGCGCGGGTAGGCGATCGAGCCGCACACGATCGCCTTCGGGCGGTGCGTGCGGGCCAGGGTGCGGACCTGGTCGTAGGCGATGAGGCCGGTCTCCGCGTCGACGCCGTAGCCGACGAAGTCGAACCAGCGGCCGGAGAAGTTGGCGGGCGAGCCGTGGGTGAGGTGGCCGCCGTGCGGCAGGCCGAGGGCGAGGACGGTGTCGCCGGGGCGCAGCAGGGCGGCGTACGCGGCGAGGACGGCCGAACTGCCCGAGTGGCACTGGACGTTGGCGTGCGCGGCGCCGAACAGCGTCCGGGCGCGCTGGACGGCGAGCCGCTCGGCGACGTCGACGATCTCGCAGCCCGAGTGGTAGCGGGCGCCCGGATAGCCTTCCGCGTACTTGTTGGCGAGCGGCGAGCCGAGGGCGGCCAGCACGGCCGGCGAGGTGAAGTTCTCGGCGGCGATCAGCTGGAGCGTGGTCGACTGCCGGTCCAGCTCCCCGAGCAGGATGTCGGCGAGCTCGGGGTCCTGCCGCCGCAGGAGATCGGCCTCGGGGGCGTGGGTGACCGGCATGGTGGACTCCGGGCGTCGCGGTTTCCGGCTCGGGCCGTGGTGACGTAGGACCAATGTAGGCCGGAGCCGGCCCGGGCGCCCGCTGTCGTACGGCGGCGGTGGCGGGGCGGGGGCCGTGGCGGTGGTGGTGGCGGTGGCGG
>NZ_JBHMCY010000036.1:0-26389 GCF_042430725.1 Streptomyces cinereospinus
CAATTTTTGGGAAAACCCCCGCATCCTCGGATGCGGGGGTTTTCTGCGTTTACGGTGTTATCCATGAGCAGCAGTGTCGAAGAGCGGTATGTGGTGCGGCCCCTGCGGGCCGCGGAGTGGCCGGCGATGCGGGAACTGCGGCTGGACTCGTTGCGCGATCCGGTCGCCCGGATCGCCTTTCTCGACACCTACGAGGAGGCGGCGGCCCGGCCGGAGTCGTTCTGGCGGCAGCGGGCGGAGCAGTCCGCCGAGGGGGCGGCCGGCGCTCGTCAGGTGGTCGCCGAAGGGCCGGACGGGACGCTGGTCGGCACGCTGACCGTGCTGGTCGAGGAGCCGGGGACGACGGACTGGGCCGGGTTCCCCGTCGAACGGCGGCAGGGGCATGTCGTGGGGGTGTACATGCGGCCGGAGCACCGCGGGTGCGGGCTGACGGAGTTGCTCTTCGACGAGGCCCTGGAGTGGTGCTGGGCACGCGGACTGGAGCGGGTGCGGCTCATCGTGCACGAGGAGAACGGGCGGGCCCAGGCCTTCTACCGCAAGACGGGGTTCCGGCCGAGCGGGCGGACCGTGCCGTTGGCCGGTCAGCCGGACGTGTGCGAGCGGGAGTTCGTCCTCGAACGGGAGTGAGAGCGCCGGAGCCGGCCGCCGTGAGCGGGGTCAGACCGGGAGCTCGTCGTGGGGCCAGCGGGTGCGGGCCTGCTCACGGGAGCGCAGCAGGGCGAGGGTGGGCAGACCGTGGTCGGCGCCGGAAGCCAGCAGCCAGGGGAGGTGCGGGAGCGGCGCCACCGCCGCCACGTCGTCGAGGACGAGGGTGAGTGGTGGGTCGAGCCGACCGGAGGATGACCGTTCGGCCATGCGCCGGCCGCGCTCGACCACGCTGGACAGGAGCGCGGTGAGCAGAGGCATCGCGCCCGGGTTGGTCCGGGGGTCCTCGATGGACTCACCGACCACATAAAGCGTGCCCCCTTCGTCGATGAAGGAATCCAGGGCGAGGGCGTCGGGTCGGTTGGGGGTGCAGGATTCCCGGATGTTGACCGTGAACAGTGCCGACAGGGCGCGGGCGGTCAGCTCGTGGGCCATGTCGCGGCGTTCGGGGTGTGCGGTGAGGGCCGCTTCGAGCTCGCCGGCGGCGCCCGGGGCGGCCTTGGGATGGGTGCGCAGGGTGCGTACCGCTTCCTGGATCTGGGTGCCCTGGGACCAGCGGTGGACGTGGCGGACGGTGCGGTTGTCCAGGGCGGCGGCGTGCAGGTAGCTGCGCAGGAGGGTGCGGGCGGTGTCGGTGACCGCCTGGTCGAGGCGTGAGGTGGGGCTGACGGGGGTGAGCAGGGCGATGGCTCTCGCGGTCGCCGTGTCCTTGTCCTCGCAGCGGGTGACGGGGGACCAGTGCAGGCGGGCCGGGGTGTCGCAGGTGTGGGTGGGGTCGTAGAGGAGGGTGGGGCCCAGCTTCGAGCGGGCGTCCTTGGTGTCCTGCCAGAGGTCGGGGCTGGAGGTGACGACGAGGGCGGGGCCGTCCGCGTCCCGGATCGCCTCGGTCGCGGTCGTGCGGCGGCTCTCCCCGGTGGTGATGAGGACGCTCTCCCACCCGCCCGGCCGTTGACCGGCGAACGCGGAGGGCTGGTGCTCCGTCCCGTCCGCGCCGTGCGGCTCCGTCGCGTCAGGGGCGACCGGTGCCGCCCGCGTGGGGGCCGGGGGCCTCGGGTTCGGGACCTCGCGCGCCGCGGCCGGCTCGGGGGCCGGTGCCTGCCGCGGGGCCGCCCGGCGCCTCGCCCGGCCGGCCCGCCACCGCGCCACCGTCCCCAGGACGAACATCGCCAGCACGAACAGCACCATCAGCTGGCCGATGAGCAGCCCCCAGAACAGGCCGTACCCCGAGAGCTGCGTTCCCGGGGTCTGCGGCCAGGCGCCGGGGAGGTCCTGCGGCTGGCCGATGAGGTGGCGCATGGCCAGAGGCGTACGGGGGAACGTCACGCCCTGCGGCCAGGACCCGTGGGCCAGCCAGGCGGCCAGGCCCGTGGCCGACCAGACCAGCAGGGTCATGCTGAGCAGGAACGCGAGTATGCCGATCAGCAGGCCGTCGGGGATGCCGCCCCGGGCGTCCCGCCGGTGGTCGTCCGCTCTCACGCCGTCCCCTTGCGCCACCGTCTTACGCCACCGTCGACTCGGAGTCGCCGAGGTGCTGTTCCACGAACGCCGCCGCCCGTTCCTCCGCCTCCAGCTCGGCGGCGCGCAGGGCGTCGTCGGTGAGGTCGGCGGCGGACTCGGTCATCGCGCGGTCGGTGAAGACCAGGGGGCGTTCCGTCTCCGTGACCAGGTGTTTGACGACCTGGACGTTTCCGTTGACGTCCCACACCGCGATGCCCGGTGTCAGCGTGGGGATGATTTCCACGGCCCACCTCGGCAAACCCAGCACCCGGCCGGTGGCCCGCGCCTCGTCCGCCTTCTGGGCGTAGATCGTCCTGGTGGAGGCCATCTTCAGGATCGCCGCGGCCTCCTTCGCGGCCGCCCCGTCCACCACGTCGGACAGGTGGTGGACGACGGCCACGAACGACAGGCCGAGGCGCCGGCCGAACTTCAGCAGGCGCTGGAACAGCTGGGCGACGAACGGGCTGTTGATGATGTGCCAGGCCTCCTCGACCAGGAAGATGCGCTTCTTCCGGTCGGGGCGGATCCAGGTGTGTTCCAGCCAGACGCCGACGATCGCCATCAGGATCGGCATGGCGATGGAGTTGCGGTCGATGTGGGAGAGGTCGAAGACGATCAGCGGGGCGTCGAGGTCGATGCCGACCGTGGTCGGTCCGTCGAACATGCCCCGCAGGTCACCGTCGACCAGGCGGTCCAGGACGAGTGCCACGTCCAGGCCCCACGCCCGTACGTCGTCTATGTCGACGTTCATCGACTCGGCCGACTCGGGCTCGGGGTGGCGCAGCTGCTCGACGATGTCCGAAAGGACCGGTTGCCGCTCGACGATCGTCTCGTTGACGTAGGCGTGCGCGACCTTCAGGGCGAAGCCGGACCGTTCGTCCAGCCCGTGCCCCATCGCGACCTCGATGATGGTCCGCAGCAGGGCCAGCTGGCCGGTGGTGGTGATCGACGGGTCCAGCGGGTTGAGGCGGATGCCGTGGTCCAGGGCGGCCATCGGGTCCAGCCGGATGGGAGTTATCCCCAGCTCCTGCGCGATGAGGTTCCACTCGCCGACGCCGTCCTCGCCCTGGGCGTCCAGGACGACGACCTGGCGGTCGCGGAAGCGGAGCTGGCGCAGGACGTACGTCTTCTCCAGGGCCGACTTGCCGTTGCCGGACTCGCCGAGGACCAGCCAGTGCGGCGCGGGGAGCTGCTGGCCGTACAGCTGGAACGGGTCGTAGATGTAGCCCTTCCCGGAGTAGACCTCGCGGCCGATGATGACGCCGGAGTCGCCGAGGCCGGGGGCCGCGGTGGGCAGGTAGACGGCCTGGGCCTGGCCGGTGGAGGTGCGCACCGGCAGCCGGGTGGTCTCCACCTTCCCGAACAGGAAGGACGTGAAGGCTTCGGTGATGGCGGAGAGCGGGTCCCGCATCAGGGCATCAACCCCTACCTTCGGATTCCGGTGGCGAACGGGAGCGTGTTCACGAAGGCCCGGTGGTGCTCGCGGTCGCACCACTCCAGCTTCAGGTACGACTTTCCGGCCGACGCCCTGATCGTGCGCTTGTCGCGGGCCAGTGCCTCCGGGGAGCGGGAGGAGACGGTGATGTAGCCGACCAGGTTGACGCCGGCCGCGCCGCTCGCGAGGTCCTCGCCGCGCTGGTCGAGGCGGCTGTGGGCGGCGACGTCGCGCGGGTCGACGGTCCGGTTCATCTTGGCGGCGCGGGACGCCTCGGCCTCGTCGTTGGTCTTCTCCGTCAACATGCGTTCGATGGCCACCTCGGTGGGTTCGAGATCCATCGTGACGGCGACCGTCCGGATGACGTCCGGGGTGTGGACGAGGAGCGGGGCGAGGAAGTTGACGCCGACGGGGGTCATCGGCCACTCCTTGACCCAGGCGGTGGCGTGGCACCACGGCGCGCGGGTCGAGGACTCCCGGGTCTTCGCCTGGAGGAAGGTGGGCTCGGTGGCGTCCAGCTCGGCCGGCCAGGCGTTGCGTTTCGTCATCGCCTGGATGTGGTCGATCGGGTGGTCCGGGTCGTACATGGAGTGGATGAGCGAGGCGAGCCGGCCCTGGCCGAGGGGCTGGCGCACGCGGATGTCGGCCTCCTGGAGCCGGGAGCAGATGTCGGTCAGCTCGCGGGCCATGACGACCGCGAGGCCGGCGTCGCGGTCGGCCTTGCCGCCCTGCGGGCGGGCCGCGCGGGCCATGGCGTGGGCCTCGGCGGCCAGTTCGCGGTTGAAGTGCATGCAGGCGACGAGGTAGGCGCGGTGCTGCTCGCTGCTGGTCGACACCATCGACTGGAGTTGGTCGTACGACTGCTGCAGCCACCCCGGTGCGCGGTCGTCGCCGCGTACGGCGACGTCCTTGGCGTGCGCGTCCGGGTCGGCGGGGAGGGTGCGGGCGAGCATCTGCAGACGGGTGACGAAGCCGTCGCCGTTCGCCACGTGCTTCAGCAGGGTGCCGAAGCGGTCGACGAGGGCTTCCTGGTCCTCGCTGTCGCGCAGGCCGACGCCGGGGCCCTCGATCTCGATGGCGGCGGTGACGGTCTTGCGGTCCGCGTGCAGCAGTACGGCGATCTCGTCGGGGCCGAAGGGGGCGGCGAGCCAGGTGATGCGGCCGATGCCGGGCGGCGGGCCGATCTCGATCTCGCGCCCGTCGAGCCGTGTGCCCGCCTCGATGACGCCGGAGCGGTAGGTGGCGCCCTGCTTGAGGGTGCGCTTGTAGCTGCGGTTGATCTCGAACCACTTGTAGATCGTGCGGTGCTTGTACGGCACGTAGACCGCGGCCAGCGCGAGCAGCGGGAAGCCCATGAGCAGGACGATCCGCACGGTGAGCACGGGGACGAGGAGGCCGCACATCATGCCGAGGAACGCGCCCACGATGATCAGCGCGATCTCGCCGGTCTCTCTGTTCCGGCCGACGATCGCGTTCGGCCGGGCGCGGCCGATCAGATATGTACGGCGGGGCGTGACCGGATGGGACAGATGGGACTCGGTCGTCAACGCCCGTCACCTCCTGAGCGGTTGTTGCTGCTGTTGCGGGTGTTGCTGGCGTGAGGTGTGTTGACCGGGCTGGAGGAGCGCGGCGCGGGTGCGGCGGAGGGGACGGTTCCGCCGCCACCGGTCGAGGGGCGTGAGCTGTGGGCGGCCACGCCGCCGGAGGCCTGGTGGGCGGGGCGGGGGCCGCCGCCGGAGGACTGGGCCTGGCCGTTGTTGTCGGCGCGGGTGCTGTGGGTCTTGATGCCCTGGGCGACGAGGGTCGCGGGGGAGCTGATGACCGCGGCGGCCTTGCCCTCGGCGCCCTGCATCAGCCGGTTGTTGCGGGAG
The DNA here is from genome assembly GCF_042430725.1 of Streptomyces cinereospinus. Classification (NCBI taxonomy): domain Bacteria; kingdom Bacillati; phylum Actinomycetota; class Actinomycetes; order Kitasatosporales; family Streptomycetaceae; genus Streptomyces; species Streptomyces cinereospinus. Next base: position 5,449 of record NZ_JBHMCY010000036.1, read on the forward strand.
CCCGCGATCTCGTCGCCGAAGCCGGGGACGAAGCGGTAGATCATCGCGGAGGCGAAGATGGCGAGCAGGATGATCGCGAGGCCGGAGACGACGGCGGAGTAGGCGTCCGGGCCGTCGTCGGCGCTGAGCGCGCCGGCCAGCCCGAGGACGATCACGATGACGGGCTTGACCAGGATGACCGCGATCATGATGCCGGCCCAGCGGCGGACGTGGCCCCACAGGTTCTTGTCGACCAGGCCCGCGTAGACGACGGTGCCGAGGAGGGCGCCGACGTAGAGCAGGGCGGCGCGGATGACGAGCTCCAGCCAGAGCACGCCGGCGGCGAGGATGCTGACCAGGGAGACGACGATCAGCATGATCGGGCCGCCGCCGATGTCCTCGCCCCTCTCCAGGGCGCCGGAGAAGTTGCCGAAGAAGGCGTCCGTCTGATCGCCGGTGGTCCTCGCGAGGACGTCCGCGATGCCGTCGGTGGCGGAGACGACCGTGTAGAGGATCAGGGGGGTGAAGGCGGAGGCCAGGACGGTGAGCCAGAGGAAGCCGATGGCTTCGCCGATGGCGGTGGTGAGGGGGACGCCCCGGACGGCTCGCTTGGCGACGGCCAGGAGCCACAGGAGGAGGGTGAGGACGGTGGACGCGGCGAAGACGACGGCGTACTGCTGGAGGAACTGGCCGTTGGTGAAGTCGACGTTCGCGGTGTCCTCCACGGCCGCGCTGAGCTTGTCGATGGTCCAGGAGGCGGCGTCGGCGCAGCCTTGGGCGAGGGAGGAGAGGGGGTCGAGGGTGCTGGTGGGGTCAAGGGAGGGGGTGGCGCCGGAGCCGCCGGAGTCGCCCGTGTCGTTCTCGCAGATTTCCCTGGCCTGGCCCGACAGCAGGTCGCAGTTGTTGTCGGACGAGGTGGGAGCGGGCGTCGGTGCCGCGAACGCCTTGGTGGCCGACAGCACGAGGGCGGTCTGAACGGCGGTGACGGTGGCGGTGACCTTGAGCGCGCGGTGCCGGTTACCGGGCATAAGTGAAGCCTCCGTACTCCTCGACGGTCTTCGCCATCTCGTCGGCGCTGGACGCCCTGTCGTCACCGGGGACGGGCGCGGGGCCGTCTTCCTGGGAGAAGCTGTCGACCTTCCAGTCACCGGCCGTCCAGCGCAGCTGGAGTGTCATGGTGAACCAGTCGCTGGTGACCGGGTTGGTCGAGCGTTCGCCTGTGGTGCCGAAGACTCCCGTGCACCAGACCTCGACCGTGGCCCTGGTGTCCGCGTATGCCGTGACCTTGGTGCCGATCGGCATGGTGCGTGAGACGTAGGTCTGGCCGGTGGCCGGGTTGCCTTTCGCGTCGAGCCCGACGCTCTGCAGGAACTCCCTGGAGTACGCCTGGTTGAAGGTGTTCTCCAAAGCGGCCTGTCTGTTGGCGACGAAGACCTGCTGAAGGATCTCGGTGCGCCGGGCCGGCTTGAGGATGTCGGCGGAAACCAGCACCACCGCGTAGTTGGCCGCCGCCGACTCGGCCCCTTGCCGGCTCTGTGCGAACCCCGTGGGGATGCCCTTCGCCCTGGTCTCCACCGGCCGCTCCCCGGTGGCTTCCGTGGCGGAGGTCAGGGGGGTGGAGCCGCCGGTGGTCGTCGGGGGGGCGTCGGTGTCCGCGCGGTTGGCGAAGGCGATGGCGGCGATCAGCAGGACCACCACGCCGACCACCGTGACCAGGCTCCGGGAGGAGCCGCGGGCACGTCGGCCGCCGCCGTACGGCTCGCTGTCCGGCAGCCGGGTACGGGTGTGCCCGGTGCCGGCGTAACCGCCGGAGGAGTCGTGTTCGTCCCCGGGACTCATGGCGCGTCCGCCCCCTCGATGCCGTGGCGGAGACCGTCGTACCGCATGACCGCGCAGGGGTACGACGGTGGCCGCGCTGCTTCCCGTACGGGCGCGGTGTGGTGACTCGACATCAGGGACATGGGGGAGACGCAACCTCAGCCGGTGGGCACGACGGGCGGGTGGGGTAGGGGGACCGGGCGCGCCCGGAGAGGACGGGGGGCCTTACACCGCCATGCCGTACACGATGGTGAAGAGGGTGCCGAGGGACCCGATGATGAAGACTCCGGTGAGGCCGGCGATGATCAGGCCCTTGCCCTGTTCCGCGCTGAAGGTGTCCCGGAGGGCCGTGGCGCCGATGCGCTGTTTGGCCGCCCCCCAGATGGCGATGCCGAGACAGATCAGGATGGCGACCGCCATCACCACCTCGATCATCACCTTGGCCTCGTTGCCCAGGCTGCCGAAGGGGCCCCAGTCCGGAGCGATCCCGCCGATGATGGTGTTGATGTCTCCCTCGTCGGCCGCAAAGAGCATGTAAGTCACCGCCCCTGTTGGGTAGTTCCGCAGTCCCCTGCGGTGCGCAGAGGTCAGGCCTCATTCTCGCCGATAATTGCGCCGTCGTATGTCGACTTGGCGTCATTGTTTGGCGGGTTTCGTACGAATACCTCGTATCGTCACTCTGTGTATCACGGCATATGACGCCGGGCAACGAGGTGGGAGCGGAACCTGTGGTGTGGTGCCGTCGTTGAGCCTCTTCATGACCGGGCCCGTTTCGGGTGGCGGGCGGGGGTGAGTGGTCGTGCCGCTGCTCCAGGGTGACGGGTGAAGGCTATCGCCGTGAAGGGCGCGGCCGGTGACGAGGGGCCGGCGCGGGCGCAGTCCGAGCAGCAGGAAGTGGACGAGGTCGCCAAGGGTGCGGGAAGGCGCCGTTGGCGGTGCGCGGGCTACGTGGGTCCCGTGGGTCCGGACGGCCTGACCGGGACGCGCGGCGCCCCCGCCCTGGTCAGCCGCTCGGCAGCGGTCAGTGACGCGGCCGCGACCCGTCAGCTGCGAACGGTGTCGCAGGAGTTGGCGGGGCTGGGCTTTCCGGCAATGCCGGCGACGGACGCGGGTGCGGGAGCCGGCAGGCCCCGAGCCTGGGCGGCGCTCCCCACCGCCGCCAACGCCGCTACATGCCGCTCGGCCGCCACCCGTAGCAGCACCGTGCGCAGCGACTCGCGGGTGCTGCCGCGGGTCTTGACGGCGTGACAGTTGGGGCAGAGGGCCACCATCTGGCTCGGGTGGTCCCGGCCTCCGAGGCCGAGGTCGACCACGTGGTCCACCTCCAGTATCGGCTGCCCCGCGTCGGTCACGTCGGCGGGCTGACCGGCGCAGGCCGGGTTCTCGCACCTGCCCTGGCTGCGGCGCAGCACCGCGCGCCGGGCCGAACCGGACCGCAGGGGGTTGCGCCTGGGCCGGGTGGCATGACGTGCGCGCTGCTCGCCCTCGCGGTGCTCGACGATGTGGCACAGCCGCTCGTAGTGAGCGGCGGCGAGCAGCCAGGTCTCCGGCCGCGCGGTCGAGCCGTCCTGGTCCGCCTCCTCGCCGGCGTCGCGCAGCAGTTCCGTTTCGTCGTACAGGCCGAGGTCGGTGAGGAGGGGCTCATAGTCGAGGTCCTCGAAGAACGTGCACAGCAGCGTGTCGATCACGGCCAGGCGGGTGTCCGCCGAGTGGCGCAGCAGGTCGTACGCCGACTTCGTCAGGCCGCCGACCGGCTGCTGCTCGGTGAACCAGCGGCGTAGCTCCGTGTCCCCGTGGGCGGCCGGCGCGGGGGCGGTGAGGCCCTGCAGCTCCCACAGGCCGCCGCGGTGCAGGGCGGCGACCGGATAGTCCGGACGGGGGCGTTCTCCGCGCAGGCCGTGGCGCCGGAGCAGGCCGCCCAGTTTCTGCTCGGTCTCCGGCCAGGGCAGGAGCCGACGCTCCCCGCGCAGGGCGCGGGACAGGGCCCAGAGCAGGGTGATCGGCTGGAACAGGGCGGGGCAGCCGGAGGAGCGGTTCACCCGCAGCCGGGACACCCGGGCGACGAGTTCGCCGCAGGCCAGTACCGGCTCCGGGACGTCGTCCGCGACCGCGTAACCGAGCCGCCTCAGATGACGGACCGCATGGTCCGCGCCGCCCGAGAAGTCCGCCGCTGTCAAAGGGCGTTCACCGGGCAGGAAGCCGTGGGCCACTCCGGTGATCGCCTTCGAGTCGTAGTACCGGCCCGCATGGCACAGCAGGTACCGGCGGGCCCGGCGGAAGCCGTATCGCGCGAGGAAGTCGTCCCTGCCGAGCCGGTCGAACTCCCGGACCGCCTGCTGTATCTCCGTGCGGGTGATGTCCGTCAGCGCCATGACCGGAACGGTAGGCCACGGGTCTGACAACCGATCAGCCCCGTGTCCCGGAAGCTCCGCTCTCTTTTGGTTCGGCGCCTCTACACTGACCTGGGCGTACTCCCGGGTGGTGAGGGGCGGTTGACTGTGCGTAAGGCGTGGGTCGTGGCGTTCGCCGCTGTGGGTGCCGGGGTCGCGTTCATGATGGTGCTGGTGGTGGGCGTGTACCTGGTGGCCGGGAACCTGGTCGGCGGGGTGAGTGGGGCCGGGCGGAACCTGGCCAAGGGGTCCGTGCCCGCCGCCTATCAGGCGCTCGTGCAGAGGTGGGGCAATCTGTGTCCCGCCATCAACCCGGCGCTGCTGGCCGCGCAGCTGTACCAGGAGAGCGGGTTCAACCCGAGTGCGCGCAGTCCGGCACAGGCTCAGGGGATAGCGCAGTTCATCCCGGGGACCTGGGCATCGCACGGGATCGACGGGGACGGTGACGGGGACCGGGACGTGTGGGACCCGAATGACGCGATTCCGTCGGCCGCGTCGTACGACTGCACCCTCGCCAAGTACGTGCAGGACGTGCCGGGGGACGCCACGAAGAACATGCTGGCCGCCTACAACGCGGGGGCCTACGCGGTGATCAGGTACGGGGGCGTGCCGCCGTACGAGGAGACCCAGAACTACGTCCAGGTCATCACCACGCTCCAGGAGAGCTTCGCCGCGCCCGTCGGGCGGGTCGACCCGTCCGAGCAGGCGGCGGGGGCCATCCACTACGCGCAAGAGAGGCTCGGCACGCCGTATCTGTGGGGCGGCAACGGCACGCCTGAGCAGGGCGGACGCTTCGACTGCTCGGGGCTGACCCAGGCGGCCTACGAGAGCGTGGGCGTCACCCTGCCCCGGGTCGCCAACGACCAGTACAACGCCGGTCCGCACCCTGGCCGGAACGAGCTGCTCCCCGGCGACCTGGTGTTCTTCTCCGACGACCTCACCAACTCCCGGGCCATCCGGCACGTGGGGATCTACGTCGGCGGCGGATACATGATCAACGCGCCCCGGACCGGTGCCGTGATCCGCTTCGATCCCATCGACACCCCCGACTACTTCGGCGCCACCCGGGTCACCGAAGATGGCGCGAAAGCGCTCCCCTCGGCGGTCTGACGACCGCCGGGACGGAGCGTGAACTCCACCCCTGAGCTGCGGCGATGTATCTCTCTTCGGTAACGTCTGCGTGATCATTTCGTGGAATGCGGAACGTGGAGACGGAGGCCGTGCGTTCCTGTTGACGTAGCCGAGCGGATGCCGGCCGGGGCACGTGTCAGCGCGCCGCGGCGGGGCGGATCCACCACGCGGATCGACGCGGATCTACACACCACGGGGGTGGCAGAGCGGCGCACGCACGGATGCGCCCGACAGACGACGAAGGGGCCGCTGCACCATGGCTGGACTCGCGCAATCCGGGTCGAACCCCGACGTCGAGCTGCTCTACGACATCAACGGCCTGGCCCAGGACGCCCCGGGGTGGTTCGACCGCGGCGTGGAGTTCGTCGGGGAGTACGGGCTGCTGCTCGCCCTGGTGCTGCTGGTCGTGTGCTGCTGGTGGAGCACGCGGCGGCACAGCGGCATCTCCGGCGAGGAGGCGGCGGGCGCCGCCGCCGCGCTGGTCTGGGCGCCGCTGGCCGCGGGCGTCGCGGTGCTGGTGAACGTGCCGATACGCGGTTTCGTGGAGCGGCCCCGGCCGTTCTACGAGCACGAGGGGCTGGAGGTCCTGGTCGCCGGGAAGACCGACTTCTCCTTCGTGAGCGACCACGCGACCATCGCGATGGCGCTCGGGGTCGGGCTGTTCGTCGCGCACCGCGCCTTCGGCCTGGTGGGGATCGGGCTGGCGCTCGTCGAGGGCTTCTGCCGGGTGTACATGGGCGTGCACTACCCGACGGACGTCATCGGCGGGTTCGCGCTGGGTACGGCCGTCGTGCTGCTGCTGTCGCCGGTGGCCACGGCCCTGCTGACGCCGGTCGCCAAGGCCGTGGAGCGGTCGCCCCGGGCGGGGTGGCTGATCCGGCGGCGGCCGGTGGTCGAAGGGCGGGAGGCGCTGATCCCGGGGGCCCGCAAGGAGGCCACGGAGGCCGAACAGCGGGACCTCGCGGCGTAACGCCGGCGGGCGCCCTCGGAAGGCCCGGGGGTATGTGAGGACGCGGTTCGGGTCGTAGGGCCGCTTCAGCCTGGCCAGGCGCGGGGCCGCGTCCCCGTGGTACGCCGTCCGCCAGTCCTTCGGCCGGTCCTTCGGGGCCGCCGTCGTGGATCGCTGCGCGGATGCCGCGGGCGCGGGCGTGGGCGGTGCCGATGTCGTCCGGGTGGGCGACGCAGGCGACGGCGGCGGGCCTGAGCGCGTCGAAGCGGGCGGTGCACAGCTGGTGGGCGGTCGGCCGGGCGGCGTCGCCGGGGCGGATCAGCGTGCCGTCGGGGCCGTGGGCGAGTGCCGGCCAGTCGGCGGCGGGCGTACGGGCGCCGGTGCCGGGCGGCGGGGTGCTGCGGCCCGTGGTGACGGTGCCGCGGCCCGCGCCGGGGGCGGGGGTGGTCGTGGCGGTACCGGAACCGCCGCCGCACGCCCTCGCCGACACGATCCCCACGTATCCGCGGCGGCCCGCCCCCGACGAACGCGCGCCGTACCACGAGTGCCTCCCGCCGCCATCGTCCACGTCAGACGAGACGGCTCTTCGGGGCCCGGGTTACGCGCGTTTTCGGCCTGCGCGTCCGCGCACTTCCGGCCAGCGTCTCCGCCTCCGGTCGCGCACCCCGTCGCGCACCGTGACCCGTCGTCACCCGTGCCCTGCCCGCGACGACCCGTACAGTGGCGGGGCGACAAATCGGCCGCCGTGCCGCATAGGCGCCTTTCGGGTGCGGCGCACGGGCGTGACCGGGGGCGCGCGTCCAGATTTGGGCTTCCACTGGGACCTGTGTGTGCCCTCCCCGTAAGCATTCCGTGACCTAACCGCACCGACCGCAGGGGTTCACCCTCCGTTCACTTACGGCCATAGGCGGCTTCACCTGATCTGCCTAATTTCGGCCTTACCGGTGACGGGCGTGCTCGCATAAGCGCCCCCGCCGACCAGACTTCGCACGCCGCCGATCAGGACGGCGGCTCCCGGAAGGAACTCCCGAAAGTGAAGCTTCAGCGCATGAACCGGCGGGCCCTCACCCTCGGTGCTCTCGCCGTCTCCGGCGCCCTGGCCCTCACGGCGTGCGGCTCCGACGACACCGGCACCGGTGGTGACGCGTCCGCGAGCGCCCCGGCCGCCGGCTCGATCGACTGTGGTGACGCCGAGGGCCAGCTGCTGGCCGACGGCTCCTCCGCGCAGAAGAACGCGATCGACGCCTGGGTCAAGCAGTTCACCGCCGCCTGCCAGGGCGTCCAGATCAACTACAAGGGCTCCGGCTCCGGCGCCGGCATCACCGCGTTCACCCAGGGCCAGGTCGCCTTCGCCGGTTCCGACTCCGCGCTGGACGAGGAGGAGATCGCCGCGTCCAAGGAGGTCTGCCAGGGCGGCCAGGGCATCGACCTCCCGATGGTCGGCGGCCCGATCGCGGTCAGCTACAACGTCCCGGGTGTCGACAACCTCGTCCTCGACGCGGCGACCCTCGCCCAGATCTTCGACAGCAAGATCACCAACTGGAACGACGCGGCGATCAAGAAGCTGAACCCCGAGGCCGAGCTGCCCGACCTGAAGATCCAGGCCTTCCACCGCTCGGACGAGTCCGGCACCACGGACAACTTCACCAAGTACCTGATCGCCACCTCCCCGGACAACTGGAACTACGAGGGCGGCAAGGCCTGGCAGGCCAAGGGCGGCCAGTCCGCGTCCGGCTCCTCCGGTGTCGCGCAGCAGGTCTCCCAGGTCTCCGGCGCGATCAGCTACATGGAGCTGTCCTACGCCGAGGGCATGGACATCGTCGCCATCGAGACCGGCGCCTCCGAGCCGGTCAAGGCCTCCACCGACGGCGCCACCAAGGCCATCGCGGACGCCAAGGTCGTCGGCCAGGGCCAGGACCTCGCCCTGGAGATCAACTACAAGACCAAGGCCGAGGGCGCCTACCCGATCACCCTGGTCACGTACGAGATCGTCTGCGACAAGGGCAACAAGGCGGAGACGCTGCCCACCACCAAGGCGTTCCTGAACTACATCGCCGGTGAGGAGGGCCAGGGTCTGCTGGCCGACGCCGGCTACGCGCCGATCCCCGACGAGATCATCGCCAAGGTCCGCACCACCATCGAGGGCCTGAGCTGACCTGAGTGCGCGGCCCGGCCCCCTGCCCGGGGGGCCGGGCTCCGCACCGTCCGGTGCACCGCCGCCAGGAGTCGCACGCCGCGTGCGACTCCGCAGACCGGAGAACCTGATGGACATAACGACCAAGAACACTGACGCGCCTCCCCCGATGCCCACGCCGACGGAGACCGAGCGCAAGCGCGCCGCCCGCGGTGCCACCCGGCCCGGTGACCGGATCTTCCTCGGTCTGTCCCGCGGGTCGGGCATTCTGCTGCTGGTGATCATGGCCGCGATCGCGGTCTTCCTCACCTACCGCGCCGTCCTCGCCATCAGCGAGGACGAGGGCAACTTCCTCACCACCTTCGAATGGAACACGGGCACCCGGCCGCCGGTCTTCGGCATCGCCGTCCTGGCCTTCGGCACCGTGGTCTCCTCGATCGTCGCCATGGCCATCGCGGTCCCGATCGCGGTCGCCATCGCGCTGTTCCTCACCCACTACGCCCCGCGCAGGCTGAGCGGTCCCATCGCCTACGTGATCGACCTGCTCGCCGCCGTGCCGTCCATCGTGTACGGCCTCTGGGGCGCCCTGATCCTCGTACCGCAGCTGAACGGCCTGTTCAGCTGGCTCGACACCTACTTCGGCTGGACCGGCATCTTCTCCTGGGAGGGTGGCCCGGCCCGCTCGATGCTCACGGTCGGCATCCTGCTGGCGATCATGATCCTGCCGGTCATCACCAACGTCAGCCGCGAGGTCTTCCGCCAGGTCCCGCAGATGCACGAGGAGGCGGCCCTGGCCCTCGGCGCCACGCGCTGGGAGGTCATCCGGATGGCCGTACTGCCGTTCGGCCGCTCCGGCGTGATCTCCGCCTCGATGCTCGGCCTCGGCCGCGCGCTCGGCGAGACGATGGCCGTCGCCACCGTGCTCTCCCCCTCCTTCGACATCCAGGCCAGCCTGCTCAACGCGGGCGGCGGCACGTTCGCCCAGAACATCGCCAGCAAGTTCGGTGAGGCGGACACCTTCGGACGGGACGCGCTGATCGCCTCCGGTCTGGTCCTGTTCGTCATCACCCTGCTGGTCAACGGCGCGGCCCGCGCGATCATCGCCCGCCGCAAGGAGTACTCGGGGGCCAACGCATGAGCACCGTCCTCACCGACAAGCGCCCCAGCACGCTGCGCGGCGCCAGCCTGCCGAAGTGGGGTCCCTGGGGGATCGCCGCGGGCTCGCTCGCCGTCGCCGTGGGCATCGGCCTGGTGGCCGGCCTGGACAGCCGGGTCCAGTGGGGCCTGATCGCCGCGATCCTGTACGTCCTCGGCACGTTCGCCATCGCCTCGGCCATCGAGGGCAAGCGGCAGGCCAAGGACCGCGTCGCCACCTCCCTGGTCTGGGTCGCCTTCCTGATCGCCGTGGTGCCGCTCGCCTCCCTGGTCTGGGCGACCATCGAGCGTGGCACGAAGGTCCTGGACGTCTACTTCCTGACCCACTCGATGGGCGTCGTCGGCGACCGCGAGGTCGGTGGCGGTATCTACCACGCCATCATCGGCAGCCTGGAGCAGGTCGGCCTCGCCACCCTGATCGCCGCGCCGATCGGTGTGCTCACCGCGATCTACCTCGTCGAGTACGGGCGGGGCAACCTCGCCCGGGCCGTCACCTTCTTCGTCGACGTCATGACGGGCATCCCGTCGATCGTCGCCGGTCTGTTCATCCTCAGCATCATGCTGATGTTCGAGATGCAGCCGTTCGGCTTCGCCGGCTCGCTCGCGCTGGCGATCCTGATGATGCCGGTCGTGGTGCGGTCCACGGAGGAGATGCTCAAGCTCGTGCCGAACGAGCTGCGGGAGGCGTCGCTCGCGCTGGGCGTGCCGAAGTGGCGGACGATCCTGAAGGTCGTCCTGCCGACGGCGATCGGCGGTATCACCACCGGCATCATGCTGGCCGTCGCCCGTATCGCGGGTGAGACGGCGCCGGTGCTGCTGCTGGTGTTCGGCAACCCGTTCATCAACAACAACCCGTTTGAAGGGGCCCAGGCCTCGCTGCCGCTGTACATCTACCAGCAGTACTCTCAGAGCGCCGGTGCCGAACCTGCGTTTGACCGTGCGTGGGCCGCGTCGCTGACGCTGATCGCCTTCGTGATGATCCTGAACCTGCTGGCCCGCGGCATCGCCCGCTGGAAGGCCCCCAAGACCGGTCGCTGACGCGGCCACTCAGCGACCGATTTTCCGAAAGAAGCAGTGATTTCACATGGCCAAGCGCATCGATGTCAGCGGCCTCAGCGCCTACTACGGTTCGTTCCGTGCCATCGAGGACATCTCGATGACCATCGAGCCCCGTTCGGTCACGGCCTTCATCGGGCCGTCCGGCTGCGGCAAGTCCACCTTCCTGCGCACGCTCAACCGGATGCACGAGGTGACTCCGGGCGGGCGGGTCGAGGGCAAGGTCATGCTCGACGACGAGAACCTGTACGGCACGGGTATCGACCCGGTGTCCGTGCGGCGTGAGGTCGGCATGGTGTTCCAGCGGCCGAACCCGTTCCCGACGATGTCGGTCTACGACAACGTGGCGGCGGGGCTGAAGCTGCTCGGGTCGTACAAGAAGTCCGAGCTGGACGACATCGTGGAGCGGTCGCTCAAGGGGGCGAACCTCTGGAACGAGGTCAAGGACCGGCTGAACAAGCCGGGGTCCGGGCTGTCGGGTGGTCAGCAGCAGCGGTTGTGCATCGCGCGGGCGATCGCGGTCGAGCCGAACGTGCTGCTGATGGACGAGCCGTGCTCCGCTCTCGACCCGATCTCGACGCTGGCGATCGAGGATCTGATCGGGGAGCTGAAGGAGCGGTTCACGATCGTCATCGTGACGCACAACATGCAGCAGGCCGCCCGGGTGTCCGACCGGACGGCGTTCTTCAACCTGGCGGCCGTGGGGCAGCCGGGGAAGCTGATCGAGATCGACGACACGGAGCGGATCTTCTCCAACCCGTCGGTCCAGGCCACGGAGGACTACATCTCCGGGCGTTTCGGCTGATCGAGCCCCTCGCGGTGCTGCATGGCGGTGCCACCGCGAGGACGAAAAGGGCCCGCCCCTGGCTCCCGGGGGCGGGCCCCCGTCGTTGTTGTGCCGGGTGCCGGGTGCCGGGTGCCGGGTGCCGGGTGCCGGGTGCCGGGTGCCGGGTGCCTGCGGCGGCCCGCGCGGGTGGGGTGCGTGGTGGCTGTAGCGCTGCTGGCCGGTGGGTGGGTCGGGGCCGTGCCGGGGGGTGTCCGTCCTCGGAACGGCGCGGAATCGGTTGCTTACCGACGTACCCGGGTTGACGCGCCAACCGCTGCGGGCGGACACCCCCCGGCACGTCCCCTTCCCGCCCTGGGCGGGTGCGGGCAGCGTCTCACGGGGGGTTCGTCCCTTGCCGTCGTGTGCGGGTGCCGTCTCACGGGGGGGTCGTCCCTTGCCGTCGTGTGCGGGTGCCGTCTCACGGGGGGGTTCGTCCCTTGCCGTCGTGTGCGGGCAGCGCCTTACGAGGGCGGTCCCTCCCGCCGTGGGCGGGTGCGGGTGCCTTTCGGGTACGTCCTGCTGTGGGTGGATGTGGGCAGCGGTCGGCCGGGGGGCTCGGCTTTCCGTCGTTGCGGCGGGTGCGGGCAGGTCCTCGCCGCCGTACGGCTTCCGCTGGGAGGCTGTCTGCTGGGGGTGCTAGAGGAATGCCAGGTGGACGAGGCCGAAGGCGCAGGCCGCTACCGTTGCGGCGGCCGGCATCGTGATGAACCAGCCCAGGATGATGTTCTTGGCCACGCCCCAGCGGACGGCGTTCACGCGCTTCGTCGCGCCGACGCCCATGATGGCCGAGGTGATCACGTGCGTGGTGGAGATGGGGGCCTTGAAGAGGAAGGCCGTGGTGAACATGATCGACGCGCCCGTCGTCTCGGCGGCGAAGCCCTGCGGGGGGTCGAGTTCGATGATCTTGCGGCCGAGGGTGCGCATGATGCGCCAGCCGCCGGCGTAGGTGCCGAGGGAGAGCATGACCGCACAGGCGATCTTGACCCAGAGCGGGATCGGGTCGCCGTAGTCCTCGACGTCCGCGATGACCAGGGCCATCACGACGATGCCCATCGTCTTCTGGGCGTCCTGGAGGCCGTGGCCCAGGGCCATGCCGGCCGCGGAGACCGTCTGCGCGATGCGGAAGCCGCGCTTGGCCTTGTGCGGGTTGGCCCGGCGGAATATCCACATGATCGCCGTCATCACCAGATAGCCGATGATCATGCCGACCACGGGGGAGACGAACATGGGGATGACGATCTTGTCGATCACCCCGTGCCAGTAGACCTGCGTGCCGCCGGCCAGAGCCGCGCCGACCATGCCGCCGAAGAGGGCGTGCGAGGAGGAGGACGGCAGTCCGAAGTACCAGGTGACGAGGTTCCAGGTGATGGCGCCCAGGAGGGCGGCGAAGAGGATGCCCATGCCCGTGGAGCCCTTGGGCGTTTCGATCAGGCCCTCGCTGACCGTTTTGGCCACGCCGCTGCCGAGGAAGGCGCCTGCCAGGTTCATGACCGCGGCCATGGCGAGGGCGGCCTTGGGCGTCAGGGCGCGCGTCGACACGGACGTGGCGATCGCGTTCGCCGAGTCGTGGAAGCCGTTGGTGTAGGTGAAGAAGAGGGCGACCAGGATGGTCACGACCAGCGCGAAGGTGTCCATGGAGGGGTCAGGACTCCTTGACGGCGATGGTCTCCACCGTGTTCGCCACGTGCTCGAAGGCGTCGGCGGCCTCTTCCAGGACGTCGACAATCTGCTTGAGCTTCAGCACCTCGATCGCGTCGTACTTGCCGTTGAAGAGGTGGGCCAGCAGCTTGCGGTGGATCTGGTCGGCCTGGTTCTCAAGGCGGTTGACCTCGATCCAGTACTCGGTGAGGTTGTCCAGGGTGCGCAGGTGGGGCATCGCCTCGGCCGTCAGTTCGGCGGCGCGGGCGAGGACCTCGATCTGTTGCTCGACGCCCTTGGGCAGTTCCTCGACGTTGTAGAGGACGACCAGGTCGACGGCCTCCTCCATGAAGTCCATGATGTCGTCGAGGGAGGACGCGAGGGAGTAGATGTCCTCGCGGTCGAAGGGCGTGATGAAGGAGGAGTTCAGCTGGTGGAAGATCGCGTGCGTGGCGTCGTCACCGGCGTGTTCCGCTGCCCGCATACGCTCTGCGATCTCGGCCCGGGCGGAAGCGTCCGCCCCGAGCAGTTCCATCAGGAGTTTCGAGCCGGTGACGATGTTGTCCGCGGATGCGGCGAACATGTCATAGAAGCTCGTCTCCCTGGGGGTCAGACGAAAGCGCACGTGGGGTCCTCGGGGTGCTTCGGTTTCGGTCAGGCTGATGCTAGGTGCAACATCCGGCCACAGCTAATGGGCCGTCCTCCAGTGTCGCCCATGAATTTCGTGCATCTGTACGGGGGCGGTTCGGTGGCCGGTCCGGGCAGGGGCCAAGGGGCCTATACCCAGCAAAGTTCGGTACGATATACCCAGTAGGGGTATGTGGATGGAGGGTGCGCGATGACGACCGCCGAGGCCGGTGAGGGCGTGGTGACCGATCTCGACCGGGGCATCCACGGGTACCACAAGCAGAAGGAAGAGCATCTGAAGCGGCTGCGGCGGATCGAGGGGCAGATCCGCGGGCTGCAGCGGATGGTCGACGAGGACGTGTACTGCATCGACATACTCACGCAGGTGTCCGCGTCCACGAAGGCCTTGCAGTCCTTCGCCCTGCAACTGCTGGAGGAGCACCTGCGGCACTGCGTCGCCGATGCCGCGCTCAAGGGCGGGGACGAGATCGACGCCAAGGTCGAGGAGGCCACGAAGGCCATCGGGCGGTTGCTGCGAACCTGAGCTCCGCTCACCCGCCGGCGGAGGCGCGTTCTTCGGCCACCCGCAGGACCTCGTCGATGCTCTCCAGGCTCAGCCGGTCCTCGTCCGCCGCGGAGGCCGCGATGATCAGCTCTCCGCACAGCTCGATCTCGGCGAGCGCCACGTGGTCCTGAACTGCCGTACCGCCGACCGGAGCCACGTGCGTCACCTCTTCTCTGCCGTCACCGGCTTTCCAGAGTAGGCAGTGTCCTCCATGACGCGCATGGCACGGACGGGCTAGTTCACGCCGGTCACTCCTCGGCGATCCGGCCCGCGTAGATGTCCCGGGCGGGCGGCAGGCGGACGTCGGCGGGGGCGCCGAAGTCGTAGAGCAGGGTCGTGGAGGCGACGGCCACGGTGCTCTGCCGGTGTCCGTTGACGAAGCTGAAGCGGTGCCTGATCTTCCGGATCCGGCCCTCGTCGTCGAGGAACACGTCGAACGGGACGACGGCCGTGGCGAACCCTTTCGCCGCCGCGGCCAGCGAGGCCCGGCCCCCGGAGGAGGCGGCCTCGGCGGCCGTCGCCAGGTCGGCGGTGCCCCGGTAGTGGTGCACCGGGGTGCCGGCCACCTCGGTGCGGCCGGCGTACGTCGCCCTGCGGGTGCCGCGCAGCACCTCGGCGGCGGCGTAGGGGTCCGTGGCGCCGCCGGTGACCAGGTTCCCGTCGGAGAGGGTCGCGGTGTCCACCCGCACCCACTTGTCGGCCGGGACGCCGGCGCCGCGGTTCTTCATGTACAGGGCGCCGGGGGCGAGGAGCTCGGTGATCGGGCGGTGCTCCGGCTGGCCGGCCGGGTCCTGCGGGAGCAGCACCTTCAGCCGCCCGCGCCGGCGGGTGTAGTCGTAGACGCCCTCGCCGCGGATGGTGACGCGGGTGCCGCCGGTCGCCATCTCCATCGACGTGCGGGCCTTGGAGGTGCCCGCGTCGACCAGTGCGTCGGCGGCGCGGTGCAGGGTGCGGACCGGGTCGGCCGGGCGGGCGTCCTCGGCGGCGGCGCCGCCCGTGCATCCGGTGGCGACCAGGCAGACGCAGGCCGTCAGCCCGGCCGCCGCGACCGTCGTGCCCGTCCTGCCGTGCTGCTCCGCCATCGTCCGCCTACCCCCAGCCGTACGTCCGTCCCGGGCGTCCTGTTGTCCGGTAAACGACGGGTCGGTGGAGCCGTCACGCGGGATCCGGGGTGGTGGAGGGGTGCGCGGGGGGTGTTCGACCGCGGTGCACGTGGGGCGCCGCGGCGATGCTCACCCGGGGCCGGCCCGCTGTTCACCTGGGCTGGGTACCGTGACGGTGTGACAGAGCAGGATCGGTTCGCCCCAGGTCCCGACCGTTCGGAGCACCGCACCAGCACGGTCGAGCAGGGACCCTTCTGTGTGGCCCGGTGCAGCTGCGGCTGGCGCGGGCCCGCCCGCCGGGCGCGGAGTCTGGCCCGGACGGACGCGGCGGGGCACATGGCCGAAACCTGACGGCCTCCTGACGGCCTGCTGACTGCCTCCTGACGGTTCGACCGTCCGGCGGCCGCGGGCTCAGGCGTGGCGCACGGTCGCCAGCAGTTCGTCCACCAGTTCGCGGTCCCGGGGCTGGGTCAGGCGCAGCCGGGCCGCCGAGGGCGCCAGCCACAGGATGCGGTCGACCTCGTCGTTGGGGGTGAAGCCGCCCGAGGTGGCCTCGGCCGCCCAGTAACGGACCTGCTTGGGGCGGCCGTTGGCCAGGTAGTGCAGCGTGGACAGCTCGGCGCCGGGCGCCGCCGCGCAGCCGGTCTCCTCCGCGACCTCGCGCAGCGCGCCCGCCAGCGGGTCCTCACCGCGCTTGAGCTTGCCCTTGGGGTGCGACCAGTCGTCGTACTTCGGCCGGTGGACCAGGCAGATCTCCAGCCCTTCGGCGACGGGCGAGCGGCGCCACAGCACGCAGCCGGCCGCCAGGACCGGGGTGTCCCGCGCACCGGCCGGCCGCCGCTCACCGCCCTCGCGCATGTTCAGACCGTCCCCACCGGGTGTTTCTGCCACGACTGCTGGAACGCGAACCGGGCCGCCTCCACCTCGTGCCGCTGGTCGGCGTGGAGCACCCCGAGCGCGTACGCGGTCGCCGGTGCGATGCGGGGCGTGCGGGCCGCCGCGGCCGCGGCCGCGGCCGCCTCGGAGGCGTCGCGGTGCCGGTTCAGCGCCTGCCCCGCGCCCAGCAGGCGGATGTCGGCCGGGGCCTCGCCGTGCAGCACCTCACGGGCGTAGCGGTGCAGCCGCAGCAGCAGCCGGACCTGGTGCCAGGGTGCGTCCTGCGGGTGCGGGGCGGGCTCCGGGGAGAGGCCGTGGATCAGGGCCTCCGCGTTGTACGGGTGGCCCGCGGTGACCAGCGGAAGGGCGGTCACCGCGTCGGTGAGGCGTTCCTCGGCCGCCGCCGCGTGCGGGCGCAGGTCCGCGCCGGCCGCGGCGGGGACGATCGGGACCTCGCTCGCCAGTACGGCGACCTTGTCGGCGACCGCGTGGAAGCGCGAGGAGCCGAGGGCCTGCAGGGCGGTGGAGTGGGCCCGGGTCCGGGCCAGGGTCAGCTGGCGTTCGAGCAGCGCGCCCGCCTTGGCCGCGCCGACCGTGAGCGTGCCGCGCTCCGGTGCCGCCGGCGGGCCGGCGGTGGGCGGTGCCGCCGCGGCCGCCCGGGCCGCCCCGGCGGTGCGGCCGCCCGCGGAGGCGCCGGCCGTGGGCATGGCGACGGCCTGGGCCGGGAACGTCGCCCCCGACAGCCGGTGCAGGGCCTGCAACAGCCGCTCCAGGCGGGCCGCGTAGGCGTGTTCCAGGGCCAGGGTGCCGGAGAGCCAGGCCAGTTCCGGGCGCATGCCCTCCGACCAGTCCGGGTCCAGCAGCGGACGGAAGGTGTGCAGGCTGCCGCTGATGCGGCGGGCCGAGCGGCGCAGCGCCCGGGCCGCGTCGACGGTCTCCTGCGTGCCGTTGCCGGCCGAGCCGGCGCCGGTCTCCCGGTGCAGCCGGAGCGCCCGCAGGAACTCCGTGGCCTGGGCCCGCAGGTAGCCGGCGAGGGCGTCCGCGGTGGGGGTGCCTCCCTGGCCGGGCGGGGCCGCGAGCTGGGGGGACGGCCCGGCCGTCGGGTCCGTCGGGTCAAGGTGTCGCTGTGCCACGCCGGCGCCTCCGGGCGTCTATGAGCATCTCCTGGACGTTCCGCAGGGGCCCGCCGTCCGCGTCCACCGCGTGCCGCGTCCACTCGCCGTCCGGACCCAGGTGCCAGGAGGCGGTGGCGTCGGACATGCCGGTCTCCAGGAGCCGGTTGAGCGCGGCGCGGTGCGCCGGGTCGACGACGCGGACCAGGGCCTCGATGCGGCGGTCGAGGTTGCGGTGCATCATGTCGGCGCTGCCGAGCCACACTTCGGGTTCACCGCCGTTGCCGAAGGCGAAGACCCGGGAGTGCTCCAGGAAGCGGCCGAGTATCGAGCGGACCCGGACGTTCTCCGACAGGCCCGTCACCCCGGGCCGGATCGCGCAGATGCCGCGCACCCAGACGTCGACCGGCACACCCGCCGCCGACGCGCGGTACAGGGCGTCGATCACGGCCTCGTCGACCATCGAGTTGACCTTGACGCGGACGTAGGCGGGGCGGCCGGCACGGTGGTGCTGGATCTCCTTGGTGATCCGCGCCACCAGGCCGTCGCGCAGCGACTTGGGGGCGACCAGCAGCCGGCGGTAGGTCTCCCGGCGGGAGTAGCCGGAGAGCCGGTTGAACAGGTCGGACAGGTCCGCGCCGACCTGCGGGTCGGCGGTGAGCAGGCCGAGGTCCTCGTAGAGGCGGGCGGTCTTCGGGTGGTAGTTGCCGGTGCCGACGTGGCTGTACCGGCGGAGCGTGTCGCCTTCCTGACGGACCACCAGCGACAGCTTGCAGTGGGTCTTCAGGCCGACCAGGCCGTAGACCACGTGGCAGCCGGCCTCCTCCAGCTTGCGCGCCCACTTGATGTTGGCGTGCTCGTCGAAGCGGGCCTTGATCTCCACCAGGACGAGGACCTGCTTGCCGGACTCGGCGGCGTCTATCAGCGCGTCCACGATGGGCGAGTCGCCGGAGGTCCGGTACAGGGTCTGCTTGATGGCGAGGACGTCCGGGTCGGACGCGGCCTGCTCCAGGAAGGCCTGCACGGAGGTGGAGAACGAGTCGTACGGGTGGTGCAGCAGGACGTCCCTGGCGCGCAGCGCGGCGAAGATGTCGGGCGCGGACGCGGACTCGACCTCGGCCAGGTCGCGGTGGGTGCCGGCGACGAACTTGGGGTACTTCAGCTCGGGCCGGTCCAGGCCGTGGATGCGGAACAGGCCGGTGAGGTCGAGCGGGCCGGGCAGCGGGTAGACCTCGGCCTCGCTGATCTTCAGTTCGCGCACCAGCAGGTCCAGCACCTCGCGGTCGATGGACTCCTCGACCTCCAGACGGACCGGCGGGCCGAAACGGCGCCGCATGAGCTCCTTCTCCAGGGCCTGGAGCAGGTTCTCGGCGTCGTCCTCCTCGACCTCCAGGTCCTCGTTGCGGGTCAGCCGGAAGGCGTGGTGCTCCAGCACCTCCATGCCGGGGAAGAGCTCCTCCAGGTGCGCGGCGATGACGTCCTCCAGCGGGACGTACCGGCCGGGGGTGGCCTCCAGGAAGCGGGAGAGCAGCGGGGGCACCTTGACGCGGGCGAAGTGCCTGTGGCCGCTGACCGGGTTGCGTACGACGACGGCCAGGTTCAGGGAGAGGCCGGAGATGTACGGGAACGGGTGTGCGGGGTCCACGGCCAGCGGGGTCAGGACCGGGAAGATCTGGTGCCGGAAGAGGGTGAACAGGCGGGCCTGTTCCTTCTCGGTCAGTTCGCTCCAGCGGACCAGGTGGATGCCCTCCTCCGCGAGTGCGGGGGCGACGTCCTCGTGGTAGCAGGCGGCGTGCCGGGCCATCAGCTCGCGGGAGCGGGCCCAGATCATCTCCAGCACCTGCATCGGCTGGAGGCCGGAGGCGGAGCGGGTGGCCACGCCGGTGGCGATGCGGCGCTTGAGTCCGGCCACCCGGACCATGAAGAACTCGTCCAGGTTGCTGGCGAAGATCGCGAGGAAGTTGGCGCGCTCCAGCAGGGGCGTGTTCGGGTCCTCGGCGAGTTCCAGGACGCGCTCGTTGAACGCCAGCCAGCTGCGCTCCCGGTCCAGGAACCGGCCCTGCGGCAGCGGGACGCCGTCGGCCTGCGCGTCCGCGTAGACGTCGAGGTCGGAGTCGAGGTCGGGCTCCAGGTCGGAGACCGTGGCGGAGACCGTGTGCGGGCGGTGCGCGGCGATGGAGCCCACGGAGGGCTGTACGTGCTGGACCTGTGCCTGGGCGTTCTGCTGGCTCATGGCCCCATTGTTCCGCGCCCGGGGCGAAACGGGCGCGTCGGACCGGGCGGGCGGGACCATCGCGGCCCCGTTCCCCGCGGGGCCCTCGGGGGGCGGCGAAGGCTCTGGCACGGCGGGCGTCATTGGCCGAGCGTCGCAAGCCCGGCTGAATGAATGGTTACGGAGACATGACGTGTGGGATAGCGGGGGGAGGCTCCCCGGCGCCCATGGCCGGGGGTGTCCTGGCCGGGGGTGTCCTGCGGCGGGGGCGGGGCGGGGCCGTCGCCGGCGGGGGCCTCGGAGGCGGTGGGACGCCCGGTGCGGCACGGTCAGGACGGCCGTGCCGAAGATGATCGGCGCGGCCGGCACCGCCGGCTTGGCGGCCGGCCGCGGGCCGACGTGACGGACCGGGTCCAGGCCGGCCGGGGCGTGCCGTTCTCCGGTTCGCGGCCGAGCGGCGCGCCGCCCGCCCAGGCGGCGGCGGCCAGCGGGAGCAGGGCGATCAGCCCGCCGCCGACGCCCAGAGCGTCCCGTGGCGCTGGTGGCGGGGCCGGTGCGGTCGCAGGACGGGCTCGGGCCGGGACCGGCGCAGTCGAGGGCGGTGAGCCGGCGGCCGGCCGTGCGGGACCCCGCGACGGTGTGCGGGCCGGGGCGGGCGGCCGCCGGGCCGGTGACGAGGGTGTGCGCGGCGGGCGGCTCGTCTCCAGCGGGCCGGCCGGCCGTGCCCGGCCCGCGCCGGGCGGGAGCAGGTGGTCGCAGCAGCCCTCCGGCTCGCTGACGGCGTGCGGGGACATCGCGACCGTGGTGCCGCGCTCGGCGGCGTCGGCCACCCGCAGGCCGGTCGGCCGGTGCCGGGCGAGCGGGTCCGGGTCGGCCATGGGCTCGTCGAGCGGCAGCAGCTCGGGGCGCTTGCCCGGCGCGAGGGCGCGCGACCCGGCTGCGCCGGCCGCCGGACAGGGGGCGCACGGTGGCGTACGGGGCCGGGCCGCCCTCCGCGACGACCCGCTCGGCCACGGCCGGGACCCGGCCCCGCGGGTTCGGCTCGCGCCCCAGGCGGGCGCCTCCGCGACGGTGAGCTGCGGATGCGGGGGGCTTGTCCTGGGCGACGTGCGCCAGGCGCTCGCGGGCCCGGGCGGGGGTGCCGCCGAGGACGGTGAGCGTGCCCTCGGTGGGGCGGTCAGCCCGGCGGCGAGGGCGAGCAGGGTCGGCGGCGAGGGCGAGCAGGGTCGGCGTGCCGGCGCCGCTGGCGCCCACGACCGCGCGGACCGCGCCGGCGGGCAGGCGGCAGGCGCGGGAGGTGAGCGCCTGCCGTCCCCGCCGCCCGAACCGCTTGCCCGGTGCGGCCGCCTCGACGGCGGTGTCGGTCATGT
>NZ_JBHMCY010000036.1:26488-46489 GCF_042430725.1 Streptomyces cinereospinus
TCCGGTCGGTGTCGTGCCTCGGGTCTCCGTCGTCTGTCCGGTCGGTGTCGTGCCTCGGGTCTCCGTCGTCTGTCCGGTCGGTGTCGTGCCTCGGGTCTCCGTCGTCTGTCCGGTCGGTGTCGTGCCTCGGGTCTCCGTCGTGCCTCCGGTCCCCGTCGTGCCTCCGGTCCCCCGTCGTCTGTCTGGTCCCCGTCGTCCGTCCGGTCCGGCGCGAACTGCTCCTCCAGCACGGCGGTGGGGAGCGCAGCCACGTCCTCCCGCTCCAGCCCCGCCCCGCGGGCCCGGCGCGCCCACGCCGCCGGCTCCGCCCGCAGCGGGGAGCCGGCCGGGGCGGCGCCCGGTGACCGCCGGACGAACGTGCCGAGGCCGCGCCGCGCCTGGACCAGGCCCTCGCGCTCCAGCTCGCGGTAGGCCTTGAGGACGGTGTTCGGGTTGATGGCGGTGGCCTCGACGACCTCGCGGGCCGTGGGCAGCTTGTCGCCGGGCCGGAGCAGCCCCGGCCGCAGCGCCTGCTTGGTCTGCTGGACGATCTGGACGTAGGTGGCGACGCCGCTGCGCCGGCCGATGCGGTACTCGACCATCTGGACACCACCCTTTCACCCATTGAGTAGTGAAAGGGTGGTGCTGGAAGGGGGTGGTGTGCGTCACGTCTCCGGGCGCCGCCCCCGACCCGTCACGTCTCCGTGCGGTACATCAGGTCCGTCTGGTACGTCGTGAAGCCCATCCGCTCGTACACACTCACCGCCGCCGTGTTGTCGGCGTCGACGTACAGCATCGCCGTCGGCAGCGCCTGCGCCGCCAGGTGCCGCAGGCCGATCGAGGTGAGCGCCTTGCCCAGCCCGCCGCCCTGCGCGCCCGGCGCGACACCGAGGACGTACACCTCGCCGAGCTGCTCCTCGGCGTGCACCTTCGTCCAGTGGAAACCGACGAGTTCGGCACCGCGGAAGGCGAGGAAAAAGCCCTTCGGGTCGAACCACGGCTCGGCCTTGCGGTCGTCGAGGTCCCGCTGGGTGAGCGAGCCCTGCTCCGGATGGTGGGCGAAGGCGGCGGCGTTGACGGCCAGCCAGGCCGCGTCGTCCTGCCCGGGGACGAAGGCGCGCACGGTCACGCCCTCGGCGAGCACCGGCTCGGGCAGGTCGAGCCCCGCCAACGGCCGCCGCATCTGGCGCAGTTCGCGGAAGAGGGTGAGGCCGAGCACCTGGGCGAGGTGCCGGGCGGCGGAATGGCCGCCGTGCGCCCACACCCGCAGCCGCTTGCCGGACGCGGCGAGCAGGGCGGAGCCGAGGGCGCGGCCGTGTCCGTGGCCCCGGTGCGCGGGGTGGACGACCAGTTCGGCGGCCGGCGCCTCCACCGGGTCGGTGTCCTCCAGCTGGGCGTAGCCGACCAGTTGGCCGCCCGCGGTGAGCAGCAGGTGGGACACGCCCGCGCGGGCGCCGCCGCGCAGCTGGAGCCTGCCCTGCTCGGACACCGCCTGCTGGCCGTCGGCGCGCGCGGCCGCGGCGAGCAGGTCGAGTACGGCCTCGGTCTGCTCCGGGGCGAGCGCGGCGTGGGTCTCGAGGGAACGGGAGAGCGGGCTGCCGGGCCGTGCGCTGTCGTCGCTGGTCATGCCTACGAGGGTACGGGGCGGGTGGGACGAAGTGTGGTACGGGAGGCGTGGGCGCCAGGGCCCGGACAACCATGTGGATACCAGGATGTAACCGGGAACCCCCTGTCGCGCTACGCGCGTTGACCCTAGGCTGCGGCCGGACGGAGCCACGTCCCACGATCCTCAGCCGACCCACCAGGGGGGCACATGCCGGCCACACCTCGACCGCACCGCAGACGACGCACCACCCGGCTGCTCGCCGCAGCCGCCGGACTGACCACCGCCGGCGCGCTGGCGGCCGCGCTGCCGGCCTCCGCGAGCGCCGACGACCACCGCGGCGGCCACCGGCCGAGCCGCTACCAGGACGTGCAACTGCTGTCCTTCAACGACCTGCACGGCAACCTGGAACCGCCGGCCGGTTCCTCCGGCCGGGTCACCGAGCTCCAGCCGGACGGCACCACGAAGACCATCGACGCGGGCGGTGTCGAGTACCTCGCCACCCACCTGCGCGAGGCCCGCGAGGGCCACCCGTACTCCATCACCGCCGCCGGCGGCGACATGGTCGGCGCCTCCCCGCTCATCTCGGGCCTGTTCCACGACGAGCCCACCATCGAGGCGCTGAACAAGCTCGGCCTGGACGTCACGAGCGTGGGCAACCACGAGTTCGACGAGGGCGCCAAGGAGCTCGGCCGCCTCCAGAACGGCGGCTGCCACCCGACCGACGGCTGCTACACCGACGAGGAGTTCGAGGGGGCCGACTTCCCCTACCTCGCGGCGAACGTCCTGGACGAGCGGACCGGCAGGCCGGTCCTCAAGCCGTACTGGGTGTGGCAGAAGAAGGACGTCAAGGTCGGCTTCATCGGCGTCACCCTGGAGGACACCCCGGGCGTCGTCTCCGCCGAGGGCGTCAAGGGCCTGACGTTCGAGGACGAGGTCGAGACGATCAACAAGTACGCCAAGGTGCTCCAGCGCCAGGGCGTGAAGTCGATCGTCGCCCTCGTCCACGAGGGCGGGGCGCCGGCCTCGCAGTCGTACAACTACGACTGTGACGCGCCCGGTGCCGGCGACGGCATCTCCGGGCCGATCGTCGGCATCGCCGAGAACGTCACCCCGCAGGTGGACGCCCTGGTCACCGGCCACACCCACGCGGCGTACGTGTGCACCGTGGACGACCCGGCGGGCAACCCGCGCATGGTCACCTCGGCCTCCTCCTTCGGCCGCCTCTACACCGACACCACGCTGACCTACGACCGGTTCACGGGGGACATCGCCCGCACGTCCGTCGCGTCGGCGAACCACGTGGTCACCCGTACCGTCGCCAAGGCGCCGGACATGACCGAGCTGATCGGCAGGTGGAACACGCTCGCGGCGCCCGTCGGCAACCGCCCGGTCGGCTACATCTCCGCCGATGTCCCGAGCACCGGCACCGAGTCCCCGATGGGCGACCTCATCGCCGACGCGCAGCTCGCGTACGGCAAGGAGCTGGACCCGGAGACCGACCTGGCGCTGATGAACCCCGGCGGCGTGCGGGCGGGGCTCACCTACGCGGCCAAGGGCGGTGAGGGCGACGGCGTGGTGACCTACGCCGAGGGCTTCACCGTGCAGCCGTTCTCCAACACGGTCAACCTCCAGGACTTCACGGGCAGCGACCTCGTCAAGGTGCTCCAGGAGCAGGTGAGCGGCGCGAACGCGGCCTCCCCGAGAATCCTCCAGCCCTCCTCGGGCCTGACGTACACGCTGGACCTGACGAAGACCGGCGCGGACCGGATCGTCGTGGACTCCATCCGGCTGAACGGCGCCGCCATCGACCCGGCGGCCACCTACCGCGTCGCGACCAACAGCTTCCTGGCGGGCGGCGGCGACGGCTTCACCACGCTGGGCACGGGCACCAACGACCTGGTCGGCACGGACGACCTGGCGGCCCTGGCGCAGTACCTGACGGCCAACTCCTCCCCGGCGAGCCCGATCGCGCCGCCGGCCGCGAACCGGATCACGATCGTTCGGTGATCACCCACGCGGAGCTTCCGGCGGCGGTCGCTGAGTACGCGCGGCCGGCGGGGGCGGGCGTGGCAGCCTGAGCGGCCCAGGGGGTGTCCCACCCGGGACACCCCCTGGGGCTCGGAGCGGGAGGCTCGGCCGGCCGTGCGCGTCCAGCCCCAGCCGGTCGGCGACTTCCCGGGCGACTTCCCGGGCGACCTCCCGGGCGGTGGCCCGGGCGGCGGCCGGCGGCGGCCGGCCGGCGCTCGCCGACCCGGTGTCCGGGCCCGTGGTGCGGTGGGCGGCGAACCGGTCGCGAGACCCGGCGAGCCGGTCCTCGGCGGGGGTGTCGGGCAGGAGGGCGTCCTGGTCGCCGTCGACGATGACGCCGTCCAGGAACATCCTGTCGGCGGCGGTGCGCAGGGCGACGGCCTGATCCCCGCCGAGGCTCTCGTCGGCGGCCTCGTCGACGTCGTGGGCCGCCGCCCGCCGCCTCCCCGGACCGGGGAAGGGCTACGGCACCTCGGGGGGCGGCTCCGGGGCGCCCGGCAGCAGGATCGTCGCCACCGTGCCACCGCCCTCGGCCGGGCCGAGCGACACCCGGCCGCCGGCCTGCTGGACCGTCCGCGCCACGATGGACAGGCCGAGGCCCGAGCCCGGCAGCGCGCGGGCGCCCGGGGAGCGCCAGAAGCGGTCGAAGACATGGGGGAGCTCGTCGGCGGGGATGCCGGGCCCGTGGTCGCGGACGGTGAGCGCCCCGTCGGCCAGCCGGACCTCGATCGTGCCGCTGCCGGGGCTGAACTTCACCGCGTTGTCCAGGACGTTGACCACCGCCCGCTCCAGCGCCGACGGCTCCGCCCGGACGTACCACGGCCGCACGTCCGCCGTGATCGTCAGCTCCGGGCCGCGCAGCCGGGCGCGGCGCAGCGCCGACTCGACCGAGTGGTGGAAGGCGACCACCTGGGCCCGGCCCGGGTGCTGGCCCGTGTCGGGGCGGGACAGCTCCTGAAGGTCGCCGATGAGCGCCGCCAGTTCCGTCATCTGCGCCTTCACCGAGGCGAGCAGCGCCTTGCGGTCGGCCTCGGGGAGCGGACGGCCGGTCTCCTCGCTGCGGGTGAGCAGTTCGATGTTGGTCCGCAGGGAGGTCAGCGGGGTGCGCAGTTCGTGGCCGGCGTCGGCGATGAGCTGCTGCTGCAACTCGCGGGAGCTGGCCAGGGCCGACGTCATGGAGTTGAAGGAGTGGGACAGACGGGCCACCTCGTCCTCGCTGTCCTGGTCCACCGGGATGCGGATGGTCAGGTCCTCGGTGCGGGCCACGTGCTCGACGGCCTCCGTGAGCTCGTCCACCGGGCGCAGGCCGGCCCGGGCCACCGCGAGACCGGCGGCGCCCGCGCCCACCACGCCGATGCCGGAGACCAGCAGGAGGAGCAGGGCGAGCTCCTTGAGGGTGTTCTGCGTGTCGTCCAGCGGCAGCGCGACGAGCAGGGCGACGCCGTCGGTCAGGGGGACCGCCATGGTGCGCACGGGCTTGCCGTTGGTGTCCTTGGCGCTGCTGAAGTGCAGGGGGCCGTCGGGGTTCTTGGCGGCCTCGACGTCACCGCCGTCGACGGGCACCGAGCCGGCGGAGTTGCCGAAGACGCAGTAGTCGCCGTCGGCCTTGACGAGTTGCAGGTAGGGGCGGGTGCGGGGGCCGAGGGGCACGGAGCCGTCGGTCACCTCGGTGGTGCAGTTGGCGAGGGTGCTCTGGATCTCCTGCAGGGACACCCGGACGTTGCCGTACCGCAGGTCGTCGTCGATCTCGCCGTACCACTTGCCCTGCACGATGAACCAGCAGGTCACCGAGACCGCCGCCACCGCGAACGCCACCGCCGCCGCCACCAGCAGCGACAGCCGCGCGCGGATCGGCAGCGCGCGGAGGCGGCGTACCGGGCCGGTCATTCCGCCCCGCCCTGGCGCAGCACGTACCCCACCCCGCGCACCGTGTGCACCAGCCGCGGCTCGCCGCCCGCCTCCGTCTTGCGGCGCAGGTACATCACGTACACGTCCAGCGAGTTCGACGACGGCTCGAAGTCGAAGCCCCACACCGCCTTCAGGATCTGCTCCCGGGTCAGCACCTGGCGCGGGTGGGCCATGAACATCTCCAGCAGCGTGAACTCGGTGCGGGTCAGCTCCACCGGCCGCCCGCCGCGCGTCACCTCCCGCGTCCCGAGGTCCATGCGCAGGTCGGCGAAGACCAGCGCCTCGTCCTCCTGCGCGCCGGCCGCCGCCACCGCCGCGGCGTAGGAGCTGCGCCGCAGCAGCGCGCGGATACGGGCGAACAGCTCGTCCAGTTCGAACGGCTTGACCAGGTAGTCGTCGGCCCCGGCGTCCAGTCCCGTCACCCGGTCGCCGACCGTGTCGCGGGCCGTCAGCATCAGGATGGGCGTGGTGTCGCCGGCCCCGCGGATGCGGCGCGCGGCGGTCAGGCCGTCCATGCGGGGCATCTGGATGTCCAGGACGACCAGGTCGGGCCGGTACGCGGCCGCCTTCTCCAGGGCGTCCGCGCCGTCGACCGCGACCTGCGTGTCGTACCCCTCGAAGGCGAGGCTGCGCTGGAGGGCTTCGCGCACCGCCGGCTCGTCGTCGACGATGAGGATGCGCTGGGGGTCACGGTCGCCTTCGGCGGGGCTCATGGCTGGGGTTTCCTCGGGTGCGAAGGAGGGGCGGGGCTGACGCTCTCAGCGTCGCATGTCCGCGGGCGGCGCCGGGGGACTCCCTGCCGGTGCCGGTGACCCGCGGGCCTCAGTCCGTGGCGCCCGCGCGGAGCTTCGCGAGGTCGGCCTTGACCGTGTTGACGGGGATCGCGAAGCCGAGGCCCACGCTGCCCGCGTCGGACGACGAGCCCGCCGCCGAGTACATCGCGGAGTTGATCCCGATGATGTTGCCGTTCATGTCGATCAGCGCCCCGCCGGAGTTGCCCGGGTTCAGCGACGCGTCGGTCTGGAGGGCCTTGTACGTGGTGGTGGAGGACCCGGTGTCACCGTTGAACTGCCGCCCGCCGAACTCGAACGGCCAGCCGCCGCCCTGCTGCTGTCGCTGCCCGCCCTCGTCGGTGGAGACGGTCACGTCGCGGTTCAGGGCGGAGACGATGCCGCTCGTCACGGTCCCGGTCAGACCCTCGGGCGAGCCGATCGCCACGACCTCGTCGCCGACCTGCACGGCGTCGGAGTCGCCGAGGGTCGCCGGCGTCAGCCCGGAGGCGTCCGCCAGCTCGATCAGGGCGAGGTCCTTGCTGCTGTCGGTGCCGACGACCTGCGCGGTGTACTCCGTGCCGTCGCTGGTCGTGACGGTGATCCGGGAGGCGCCGGAGACCACGTGGTTGTTGGTGACGATCTCGCCGCCGCTGGTGATGACCACGCCGGAGCCGGTGGACGAGCCGATGTCGGAGGTGGCGCTGATCTCGACGATGCTCGGGCTGACCGCCTTGGCGACGCCGGCGACCGTGCCCCTCTGGCCGGTCGGCACGACGCTGGTGCCGGTGCTGCCGGCGGAGGCCACCGTGTCGGTTCCGGTCAGCTCCTGGATGCCGTAGGCGGTGCCGCCGCCGACGGCCGCGGCGACGATCGCCACGGCGGCGAGCAGCGCGACCGGGCCCCGGGTGCGCTTGCGGGGCCGGGGCGGCGCGGCCACGGGCTCGGTCAGCAGCGGCGTCGGCCGGTGCGCGGGCGGGGGCGGCCACTCGGGGTCGACCGGGGCGGAGGCGTGCTGCGCTGCGTCCTGGTACGGGTTCTGGGGGTGCTCGTACGCGCCGTCGCGGCGGAGGCTCTCGGTCATGTCCATGAGCTTCGCGCCCGACCATGAGAGCTGCCTGAGTGCCGCCTGAGAAGCCCGGCAGAACCTCGTATGCCCGATATCAACCCGCGCCCCACCGCCTGCTGACGCCCGCCTGCTGACGGCCGCCGGTTCCGCGCCGCTTGCCCTCGGTGGACTGCTCCGCGCCGCCTGCTCGCGGCTGCCGGTTCCCGGTCGCCGGCTTCGCGCCGACTGCCTTCAGCGGACTGCTGCGGGCCGCTTGCTCCCCGCTGCCGGTTCCGCGCCGCTTGCTCCCGGCCGACTCCTTGCGGCCGACTGCCCTCAGGGGACCGCTCCGGGCCGCTTGCTCCCCGCTCCCGGCTCCCGCCGACCGCGCCGCTTGCTCTCCGGCCGACTCCTTGCGGCCGACTGCTCTCAGGGGACCGCTGCGGGCCGCTTGCTCCCCGCTCCCGGCTCCCGCCGACCGCGCCGACTGCTCCCCGGCCGACTGCCTTCCGCCGACTGCGCCCCGCCGCCCGCGCCCGGCGGTCCGCCGGGATTTCTCAGCGGCGTCTCACGCGGCCATCACTCGCACCCGCACGACCGGCGCAGCACCAGCCGGGACGGGAACACCTTCAGCCGCTCCCGGCGCGAGCCCGCCACCCGCAGCCCGTCATCGAGGACGAGGTCCACCGCCGCGCGGGCCATCGCCGGCCGGTCCGAGGCGATGGTGGTCAGCGGCGGATCGGCCAGCGCCGCCTCCTTGATGTCGTCGAAGCCGGCCACCGCCAGCTCGCCGGGCACGTCGATGCGCAGCTCGCGCGCCGCGCGCAGCAGGCCGATGGCCTGGTCGTCGGTGGAGCAGAAGATCGCGGGCGGCCGCTCGGGCCCGGCCAGGATCTCCAGGGCGACACGGTAGGCGTCGTAGCGGTTGTACGGCGCCTCGAAGAGCCGCCCCTCGGTGGACAGCCCGGCCTCGGCCATGGCCCGCCGCCAGCCCTCGACGTGGTCGGAGACCGGGTCGCCGACGGCCGGGGTCTCCGCGGTGCCGCCCATGCAGGCGACGTACGCGTAGCCGTGTTCCAGCAGATGGCGCACGGCGAGCTGGGCGCCGCCCAGGTCGTCCATGACGACGGCCACGTCGTCGATGGCCTCGGGGCGCTCGTGGAGCAGCACCACGCGGGCGTCCCAGGCCTCGATCTCGGCGGCGGCCAGGTCGTTCAGCGCGTGGCTGACCAGGATCAGGCCGGAGACCCGCATGCCCAGGAAGGCGCGCAGGTAGTGGACCTCGCGCTCGGCGATGTAGTCGCTGTTGCCGACGAGCACCATCTTCCCGCGCTCGGACGCGGCCCACTCGACCGCGTGCGCCATCTCCGCGAAGAACGGCTGGCGGGCGTCGGGGACGATCAGGCCTATGAGGTCGGTGCGCCGGGAGGCCATCGCCTGGGCCACCCGGTCGGGCCGGTAGCCCAGCTCCTTGATGGCGGCGAGGACACGCTCGCGCGTGGCCGGGGCGACCGGCCGGGGTCCGTTGTTGATGACATAACTGACCACGGCGGTGGAAGTCCCCGCCAGCCGCGCCACATCATCCCGAGTCACCTTGGCCACGCGCGGAGTCTACGCGGATGGACCCGCTCTGGGCAGGGCCTGCGCTGCCCTTCCGCGGACCCGTGCGCCGCCGGGCGCGCCCCCGCGGGGGCGCCCGTGCGCCGCTCAGGCGTCGGCCGGCACCTCGGCGGAGCCCAACGCGGCCCGCTCGCCGGAGTCTTCCGGCTTCGGCCGGGCGGCCTTGGACGTCGCCTCGTCCGCGGCGCGGTCCGCCTTCTCCGGCGTAACGAATCGGTAACCGACGTTACGGACGGTCCCGATCAGCGACTCGTGCTCGGGGCCGAGCTTGGCACGCAGCCGCCGTACGTGCACGTCGACCGTGCGGGTGCCGCCGAAGTAGTCGTAGCCCCAGACCTCCTGCAACAGCTGGGCGCGGGTGAAGACCCGCCCCGGGTGCTGCGCGAGGTACTTCAGCAGCTCGAACTCCTTGAAGGTGAGATCGAGGACGCGCCCCTTGAGCTTGGCGCTGTACGTGGCCTCGTCCACCGAGAGGTCGCCGTTGCGGATCTCCATCGGCGAGTCGTCGTTGACGATCTGCTGCCGGCCCATGGCCAGCCGCAGGCGGGCCTCGACCTCGGCGGGTCCGGCGGTGTCCAGGAGGACGTCGTCGATGCCCCAGTCGGCGGTGACGGCGGCGAGGCCGCCCTCGGTCACCACCAGGACGAGCGGGCAGCCGGGGCCGGTGGACCTGAGCAGCTGGCACAGGCTGCGCACCTGCGGCAGGTCGCGCCGGCCGTCGATGAGGATGACGTCGGCGCCCGGCGTGTCGACGAGGGCGGGGCCCTCCGCCGGGGCCACGCGCACGTTGTGCAGCAGCAGGCCGAGCGCGGGCAGCACCTCCGTGGACGGCTGGAGAGCGTTGGTCAGGAGCAGCAGAGAACTCATACGTTTGGTTCCTCCTCGGT
This sequence comes from Streptomyces cinereospinus, assembly GCF_042430725.1. Lineage (NCBI taxonomy): Bacteria > Bacillati > Actinomycetota > Actinomycetes > Kitasatosporales > Streptomycetaceae > Streptomyces > Streptomyces cinereospinus. The sequence goes on from NZ_JBHMCY010000036.1 coordinate 36,335, forward strand.
CCCTGCGAGGACGTGTGCGGTACTGCTCTGCGTTCCCGGGGCCCGTACACCTGCGGTCACCTGCGGTTCTCCGCCTCGTATACAACGCTTCCGAAAGCACAAAAGGACCCGGGGGCTTCGCTGCCCGAGTCCTCTGCCCAGCAGAATAGCCCATATGAGCAACGGTCCGGCAGGCCAAGTGGCACGATCCAGCACCGTTCGTCCGAAGTATGAGACGTCCGGGGCGAGCAGACCCGCACCATTGCGGACGTTTCTGCACACCGCGGACGGTGTGCGGATCGACGCCCTGTACGAACCCGGTGCGGTTGTATACGAAAGTCAGTCGCCACCTTCCGGCCATCCGGTGTTCGTCGTGGCGCACGGGTTCACCGGCGACGTGGAGCGCCCCCACGTGCGCCGGGTCGCCACCGCGTTCGCCCGGTACGGCGCCGTGCTCACGTTCTCCTTCCGCGGCCACGGGGCGTCCGGCGGGCGCTCGACCGTCGGCGACCGCGAGGTCCTGGACCTGGCGGCGGCGGTGGCGTGGGCGCGGGAGCAGGGGCACGCGCGCGTGGTGACCGTCGGCTTCTCCATGGGCGGCTCGGTGGTACTGCGGCACGCCGCGCTGCACGCCCGGCAGAGCGACGCGGTGGTGTCGGTGAGCGCCCCGGCCCGCTGGTACTACCGGGGCACGGCCCCCATGCGCCGCCTGCACTGGCTGGTGACCCGCCCCGAGGGCCGCCTGGTGGGCCGGTACGGCCTGCGCACCCGGATCCACCACCGGGGCTGGGACCCGGTGCCGCTCTCGCCGGTCGAGGCGGTGCCGCGGATCGCGCCGACGCCGCTGCTGATCGTGCACGGCGACCGCGACGGCTACTTCCCCGTGGACCATCCGCGCATGCTGGCCGACGCCGCCGGCGGCCACGGCGAACTGTGGCTGGAGCCCGGCATGGGCCACGCCGAGCACGCGGCCACCGACGCCCTGCTGGCCCGGATCGGGGACTGGGCCGTCGGCGCGGCGGGCTAGCCTGGCGGTAGTCACAGCCAGGTTCTGCCGATTGACTTGAGGACGAGATGGCAAAGGTCACGGTGCGCTACTGGGCGGCCGCGAAGGCCGCGGCCGGGCTCGCCGAGGAGCCGTTCGACGCGGCGACGCTCGCCGAGGCGCTGGCCGCCGTGCGTGAGCGACACCCCGGTGAACTGGTGCGCGTCCTGCAGCGATGCTCGTTCCTCATCGACGGTGACCCCGTGGGCACCCGCGGGCATGAGACGGTACGGCTGGCCGAGGGCGGCACGGTCGAGGTGCTCCCGCCGTTCGCAGGAGGGTGACCACACCGATGAGCGACCAGCCGTACGAGGGCATGTACGACGGCGGGTACGACCCGTACCAGCAGGAGCAGCCGCCCTACCAGCAGCCGCAGCAGCCGCCCTACCAGCAGGCGCCGCAGCCGCCCTACCAGCAGCCGCAGCAGCCTCGGTACCAGCAGCCGCAGCAGCCTCCGTACCAGCAGCCTCCGTACCAGCAGGCGCCGCAGCCTCCGTACCAGCAGGCCCCACAGCACCAGCAGGCCCCGCAGCACCAGCCGCCGTACGCCGCCGAGCACCCTCAGCAGTGGGCGGACCAGACCTGGGAGGCGCAGGGCCGGCCGGCCCGGGCGTACGTCCCGGAGCAGCCGCCGCAGCACGGGGAGTGGGCCCGGCAGCCGTCGCAGCACGAGCGGTGGGCCCAGCAGCCGTACCGGCAGCCGCAGCCGCCCGCCGAGCCCCCGGCCGCCCCCGCCGCCCCCGAGACGCCGCTCACGGCCGCCCAGCGGGCCCGGCTGGAGGGGCGGTCGCCGATCATCGAGCCCGGGCTCCGGCCCGCCGCGCTCACCGCGGTGCTCGGGCTGCTGCTGGCCGGCGGCGCGGCGCTCGGCCCGTACGCCCTGCTGGTCCCGCTGGTGCTGCTGCAGGCCGTCACGGCCGCGGGCTGGTTCCGGCTGAACGGCATGTGGCCGGCCCGGCAGGGCATCGCGCTGGCCTTCGCGGGCGCGCTGGCGGCGGACGCGGCGCTGCTGGTCGCCGGGCGCGAGCAGGCGCCCGCGGCGATCCTGGGCACCCTCGGGGTCTGGGTACTGCTGACGCTGGTGCTGCAACTGCGCTCGCACGCCGATCCGGACACGCGGATGTACGGCCTGATGGCGACCGTGGTCTCGGCCGCGCTGGCCATCGTCGCGACCGGGTACCTGGCCGCCGAGCCGGACGCGGTCGTCGTCGGCGCGGCCGCGGTGGCCGTGGCGGTGCCGGCCCGGGCGCTGCCACTGCCCACGCCGGTCTCGGTGGCCGTCGCGCTGCTCGCGGCGGCCGGGGCGGGCGTCGCCCTGGGCGGGAGCACCGGCCTGGGCGACGGCGGCGCGCTGCTCGGCGCGGCGGCCGGGGCCTGCGCGCTGATCGGGCACCGGGCGGCGAGCTACGACTACCCCTCGCGGTTCGTCCACTTCACGGCCGGTGTGGCGCTGCCGCTGAGCGCGGCGGCGCCGGTGCTGTGGGTGCTGGGGCGCGCGCTGGTCTGACGCGCCTCCTGTCACAGGTGATCGACAATCCGGCGGCGGCTCTTCCCTTTGGGGTTACGGTGACCGTCGTCCGAGACCGACCGCCTGGGTGGGGAAACATGCGCGCGCTGCGAATACTTCTGATCCTCGTCGTGATCCTGGGCGGCCTGTTCGTGGCCGCCGACCGGCTCGCGGTGAACTTCGCCGAGGGCGAGGTCGCGGACCGGCTGCGGACCAGTGAGGGCCTGTCCACCACTCCCGAGGTGTCCATCCACGGCTTCCCGTTCCTCACCCAGGTCGCCGGCGGCACGCTGGACGAGGTCGAGGTGGGCATCCAGGGCTACGAGGCGGCCGCGGGCGACGGCGAGCGGATCCGCATCGACGACCTGAGCGCGACCATGCGGGGCGTCGAGTTCTCCGGCGACTTCGGCTCCGCCACGGCCGCCTCCGCCACCGGCACCGCCACCATCGCCTACGCCGAGCTGCTCAAGGCCGCCAAGTCCGAGCCCACGCAGGTCGCGCCCGGCATCACCGCCCGCGTGGTGAGCCTGTCCGACGGCGGCAACGGCAAGATCGAGGTCGGGGTGGAGGTCGAGGCCCCCGTGATCGGCACCGAGCGGATGTCCGTGCTCAGCACGGTCGCCGTCGAGGGCGACACCGTCGAGGTGCGCACCGACTCGCTGCCGGAGCTGGCGGGGCTGGACATCGCCGAGGACTCGGTCCGTGAGATCACCGACTTCCGGCAGGCCATCGACGACCTCCCCGGCGGCGTGGCGCTCGACAGGGTGCAGGCGGCGCGGGACGGCGTGGAGATCTCGGTCAAGGGTTCCGGCGTGCGGCTGGCGGGATAGGACGAGGCCGGACGCGGTCCGGTTGTCCGACAGGCGAGACGCCCCTGTCCGTAGCGCAGATGTGCGGACGGGCACCAGCGCGCGGAGCCGGGGCACGGCGCTCCGGGCGCTGTCGCGTTCCCGTATGCCGGACGGTCCTGTCTCAACATGCGACACGCCGGTGACACGCCCGCCGGTCCGTCCCTAAGCTCGACGCCATGCAGTGTCAGACGAGCGTCCTCCGATCGCGGGGACAGGCGGATCTCACGAAGCGGCGGGCAGTGGACCTGTGCCGCGTCGCCGCCATGCTCTGTCGCCCCTTCTGAGCGGACCCTTCGACGTCCGCGTTCCCCCCCCCCCGCCCTGCTCAGGGCCCCCGTGCGCCGCGCCCGTTCCGGCACGCGCACCCCTTCGCACTCGTACGCCCCGCCGCAACTGCCCCGGAGGAGAAGAGCATGAGCCGCAGCGACGTCCTGGTAGACGCCGACTGGCTGCAGGAGCACCTGGACGACCCGAACATCGCCATCGTCGAGGTCGACGAGGACACCTCCGCGTACGACAAGAACCACATCAAGAACGCGATCCGGATCGACTGGACGCAGGACCTCCAGGACCCGGTCCGCCGCGACTTCATCGACCAGGAGGGCTTCGAGAAGCTCCTGTCGGCGAAGGGCATCGCCAACGACACGCTGGTGATCCTCTACGGCGGCAACAACAACTGGTTCGCCTCGTACGCCTACTGGTACTTCAAGCTCTACGGCCACGACAACGTCAAGCTGCTCGACGGCGGCCGCAAGAAGTGGGAGCTGGACGCCCGCGAGCTGGTCGAGGAGGTGCCGGAGCGCCCGGCCACCGACTACCGGGCCAAGCCGCAGGACACCTCGATCCGCGCCTTCCGGGACGACGTGGTCGCCGCCATCGGCGCGCAGAACCTGGTCGACGTGCGCTCGCCCGACGAGTTCTCCGGCAAGCTGCTCGCCCCCGCGCACCTGCCGCAGGAGCAGTCGCAGCGCCCGGGCCACGTCCCGACCGCCCGCAACATCCCGTGGTCGAAGAACGCCAACGACGACGGCACGTTCAAGTCGGACGAGGAGCTCAAGGCCCTCTACGCCGACGAGCAGGTCGACTTGGCCAAGGACACCATCGCCTACTGCCGCATCGGTGAGCGCTCCGCGCTGACCTGGTTCGTGCTGCACGAGCTGCTCGGCGTCGAGAACGTCAAGAACTACGACGGCTCCTGGACCGAGTACGGCTCCCTCGTCGGCGTGCCGATCGAGCTCGGCGCCAACAAGTAACCCACCCCGACCGGCCTTCCGGTCAGACCCCTCTTTGGAGAAAGACATGTGTGGAGCGAAGGCCGGCGGCCCCGACGCCTCGACGATCAAGCCCGGTGAGACCACGATCCAGGGGCAGGTGACCCGTGACGGCGAGCCGGTGACGGGCTACGTCCGGCTGCTGGACTCGACCGGTGAGTTCACGGCGGAGGTGCCGACCTCCGCGACGGGCCAGTTCCGCTTCTACGCGGCCGAGGGCACCTGGACCGTCCGCGCCCTCGTCCCCGGTGGTGCCACCGCCGATCGCACGGTCGTCGCCCAGCAGGGCGGACTGGCGGAGGTCGCGATCGCGGTCTGAGACCGGCGCTAGCCAGGAGGGCCGCGTCCCGCGGGTTGGACACCTGGGGCGCGGCCCTTCCGTGTGCGCGGACCTACGCTGGAGGTATGTACGCGCGGCGACGGCACGTCTACTTCGCCCTGATGGGCACCTGCATCGCGCTGTTCGTGCTGGCCTGGGGCGTCGTCCGGCTCTGGTCGACCCCGGTGGCCGTCGGCATGTGCGTGGTCGCGATGGTGATCCCGCCGGTCGCCGCGATGGTGGCCAACCGCCGGGGGCCGGACGACCGCTGGTGGGACGAGCCTCCCCCGAGCCCCCGGCTCCGCCCGGACAGGGGGGACCCCCATGGCGATCCCCAGTCCGACGCCTGGTGGGACGAGCTGGACGGCAGGGACCGGCCCCGGTGACGCCGGGGCGCCCGGGGACCGGCCCCGGTGACGCCGGGGCGCGCGGGGACCGGTCCTGGTGACGCCGGGGCGCGCGGGCCGGTCAGTAGACGAGGGCCTGCGTGTCCTCGGCCAGCGCCTCCTGGACGAAGACCTGGGCGCCCGCGATCCGCACGCCCTCGATGACGTCCTGCTCCGTGATGTCCCGGCGGGCCGCGCACTGGGTGCACAGCGTCAGGCGGCCGGCCGCCAGCACCGAGTCGATCAGGTCGGGCAGCGGGGCCGCGTGCGGCAGCTCGAACTCGGCGGCCCGGCCCGGGAGGGCGAACCAGGCGGACTCGCCGGTCAGCCAGACGGACACGTCCACGCCGCTGGCCACGGCCACCGCCGCCACCGTGAACGCCTGCGAGCAGCGCTCGGGGGCGTCCGCCCCCGCCGTCACCTTGATCACCAGCTTCTTCGCCATGGCCGCATCGTAGTCAACCGCCCCGGCGTCCCGGCCGCCGCGTTCGGGGCGTACCTCACAGGGGCGTACCTCACAGGAAGGGCCGCGGCCCGGCCGCGTAAGCTGGGGCACGGCCTTGTGCACCACGCACCCCGCTCACCAAGGAGCACATCGTGATCGTCTTCTTCGAAGCCCTGTTGGTCCTGGTCTGCGTCGGCGTCCTCGCCTTCACCGGTCTGGCCGTGAAGAAGCTGTACCAGGGCCAGCGCTGACCCACGCCACCCACCCCACCCGTACGAGACGTTTGAGCTGCTCATGATCGAGATCCCGCCCGACCTCCACAAGGACCTCGTCCCCCTCGCCTTCCTGCTCGGCGACTGGGCGGGCGCGGGCGTGCACGACTTCCCCGGTGCCGAGAAGTGCAACTTCGGGCAGGAGGTCACCTTCACCCACGACGGCCGGGACTTCCTGGAGTACCACTCCCACAGCTGGGTGCTCGACCAGGACGGCGACAAGGTCAGGCCGCTGGAGTCCGAGCACGGTTTCTGGCGCGTCGACGCCGACCGCAAGGTCGAGGTCACGATGACCCGCGACGACGGCGTCATCGAGATCTGGTACGGCGAGCTGGCCGCCCAGAAGCCGCAGATCGACCTGGTCACGGACGCGGTCGCGCGCACGGCGGCCTCCCGCCCGTACAGCGGCGGCAAGCGGCTGTACGGCTATGTCAAGGGCGACCTGATGTGGGTCGGCGAGAAGCAGACCCCCGAGGTCCCGCTGCGGCCGTACATGTCGGCGCAGCTGAAGAAGGTCGTCACCCCGGAGGACGTCGAGCGCTGGGCGAAGGCCCTGCCGGGCGATCTCCCGGACGACGGAATCGCCTTCTTCAAGTGAGCCGCCCGGCGTGGCCCTAGTGCCGCGGCACTAGACTTTCAGTGTGGTGAGCACCGACTGGAAGAGTGACCTCAGGCAGCGCGGCTACCGGCTGACGCCGCAGCGGCAACTCGTGCTCGAAGCCGTGGACACCCTGGAGCACGCGACCCCCGACGACATCCTCGCCGAAGTGCGCAGGACGGCGTCGGGGGTCAACATTTCCACCGTCTACCGGACCCTGGAGCTCCTGGAGGAACTCGGGCTGGTCAGCCACGCCCACCTCGGGCACGGGGCGCCGACGTACCACCTCGCCGACCGGCACCACCATCTCCACCTGGTCTGCCGCGACTGCACCACCGTCATCGAGGCGGACGTCTCCGTGGCCGCCGAGTTCACCGCCAAGCTGCGCGAGACGTTCGGCTTCGACACGGACATGAAGCACTTCGCGATCTTCGGCCGGTGCAAGGACTGCACGGCGGACCCAGGCTCGACCGGCAAGAGTTCAACTACCGAGTCGTAGGCTTAGCGTATGAAGAGCCCTCTGCTGTCCCTGCCCGGCGCCGTCCCGGCCGAAGGCGTGGACGAAGGCGTCGCCGCCCACTACGGCGACCTGTTCCGCGAGCAGCGCGCCCTCGCCGACGGCACCGGTTTCGTCGACCTGTCGCACCGCGGCGTCGTCACCGTCTCCGGCGAGGACCGGCTGAGCTGGCTGCACCTGCTGCTCACCCAGCACGTCAGCGAACTCCCCGCAGGCGAGGCCACCGAGGCGCTGATCCTGTCCGCGCACGGCCACATCGAACACGCCCTGTACCTCGTGGACGACGGCACGACCGTCTGGGCGCACGTCGAGCCCGGCACCCGGGACGCGCTGATCGCGTACCTGGAATCGATGAAGTTCTTCTACCGGGTCGAGGTCGCCGACCGCACCGGTGACATCGCGGTCGTCCACCTGCCGGCCGGTTCCATCGCCGAGGTGCCGCGGGGGGCCGTGGTACGGGAGACGGCGTACGGCCGTGATCTCTTCCTCCCGCGCGCCGACCTGGAGGCGTACGCCGCGCAGGCCGGGCCGGCGGCCGGGATCCTGGCGTACGAGGCGCTGCGCGTCGAGCGGCACCGGCCCCGGCTCGGCTTCGAGACCGACCACCGCACCATCCCGCACGAGCTGGGCTGGATCGGTACTGCGGTGCACCTGCAGAAGGGCTGCTACCGCGGGCAGGAGACGGTCGCCCGGGTGCAGAACCTGGGCAAGCCGCCGCGCCGGCTGGTCTTCCTCCACCTGGACGGCAGCGAGGTGCACCTGCCGGGCCACGGCACCGGGCTCCGGCTCGCGGACGAGGGGCCCGACGGCCGCAGGGTCGGCTTCGTGACCACGGCCGTCCGCCACCACGAACTCGGCCCGGTGGCGCTGGCGCTGGTGAAGCGGACCGTACCGGTGGACGCGCGGCTGATCGCGGACACGACGGCCGCGGCCCAGGAAGTCGTCGTCGAGCCGTAGCCGCGGGTCGCGGGCCGGATGAAGGCCGCGAAGTCATGGCTCGGGCGGGGTTGTCCGCCGGGCCTTGAGGTGCGGGTTCGTCGGACATGAGGAGCGGAGCCCCGGGAGAACCGGCAGTCGACCAGGACAGGCCGTTCACGGACCGGAGGCTCCGCTGTCCGGGCAGTGTGCCCGTCGCCCGGGCCGTCACGGTGGCCGCAGGGCGGTTTGCGCCCGGTCGGCATCGACGTCCTCGCGCCCCCAGGCCCTGGACAATCCGCCCAACCGCACCCTTCACGGCCTTGTCGCTAGCCCCTAACTTATAGGATGTCAAGCTGAGTTAGCATGGGTCGAACGTTGTCGAGTACACGGGAGTGGGCGTGACATCGGTAGGACGCCGGGGCGTGCGTTCCGTGGCCACGAAGATGGTGTCCGCCGTGGACCTGGTGGTGCATGAGATCCGCCGGTCGATCCTCAGCGGCGAGCTCCCCCCGGGGCAGCCGTTCACGGTTCCCGCTCTCACCGAGCACCTCGGGGTCAGTCATGTCCCGGTGCGCGAGGCCCTGCGGCAGCTGGAGGCCCAGGGCCTGGTGGTGCTCAGCCCGTCGCGCAGCGCCATGGTCACCCCGCTCGACCCCGACGACCTCCGCATGATCTACCGGCTCCGGATGACGGTCGAACCGGAACTCGCCGCCCTCGCCGCGCCCGCGCGGACGGACGCGGCGCTCGACGCGCTCGACGGCCTGGTACGGGTGACGTTCAGGCAGGTCCTGGGCGAGGCGTGCTGGGAGCCGCACCGGTCCTTCCACTCCGCCCTGATCGAGCCCGCCGCCAGCGACTGGGACCGGCGGATGCTCGTGCCCCTGTGGGACGCCTCGGAGCGGTACACGCGACTCGTCTTCGATCCGGTGGAGGCGCCCGAGTCCTTCGCCCACGACCATGCTCATGCTCATGACGAGCTGGTCGCGGCCGCGCGATCACGCGACCCGCGCCGGGTCCGTGACGCGGTCCGCGAGCATCTGGAGCACAATCTCAACACGATGCTCGCCGGCATGGGCAACCTCGGCTCCGGCCCGACGGGATTCGGGAGCAGCGCCACCGCGTAGGCCCTGCCGTCAGGTGCCCGGGTCCCCCTCGGTTCCGATCACCGCGGGTCCGGGCCGGCCCCGCGGTGACCGCCGGCCGGTCCTCACGCGTGCCGCCGGCGGCGGGCACCAAAAGAGCGCGGGCCGAACCGCCGACCAGGGCCGTCGCGCTCTCGCGGTCTTCGGCGCGGGCCGCCCGCAGGTTCATGCCCCGCCGACTGGTATGCCGAGTCGCGACCGTCGGCGCTGACATCTTATAAGTTAGAACCGTTGACATCTTATAAGTTAGCCGCCTAGCCTCCCGATACCGCGACGCCGCGACCCGGCCGGACCCCGAGTCCGGCTCAGCGGCTTCCGTCCGGCACTGGTTCAGAAGCGGCCGAGGCCGCGTCCTCACCGGAGGGTCCTTGTGTCATCAACGTCGATGTCCAGCTGTTCGTCGGAGCACCCCGCACCTGTTCGCCGGTGACGGCCCGTCAGCGCGCCGAGAACGCGATCCCAGGAGAGACGACGTGCTGAAGCCCAGGACGCCGGCGGACCGTCCGGTGACCACGATCGATCCGTGCGCCGACGACCGCGGGACGGATGCCTCTCCCGAACCGGAGCGACTCCGTTCATCCGGCGGCACGTTGTCCGTCCTGGAGTACGGCGTCCCGGGTGCCGCGACGGCGCGGAGCCGCCATCGCGGGACCCTGGTTCGTTTACCGTGAGCCGGCCCCGGAACACGTGAAGCTCGTGGACTCGGCCCAGCCGGACGGTGCGGTGATCGTGCGTTCGAGTCGCGTTCCCCGTCCGCCGCTGGTCCACCACCGCGGGCCGGAGGGACCGCCGAGCCGTGCCGCCGGCGCTTCGAAAGAGGGCTCCGCGACCCAGGCCCCGGACGCTCACGGGGCGAACTGACCAGCGGAATCCACCTGGCCCGCGCAGGCGTCGGCCACCCGCTC